>NZ_JBVFVY010000006.1:0-109686 GCF_055522295.1 Micrococcus sp. CS26 | reverse complement strand
CGGCCAGCGCCACCTCGTCGACCTCGCTGCGGGCGTGGCGCCGAAACCGTGCGGCCACGGCGCGCAGCGCGGCGCCGCCGGCGCCGAGGTCCGCGGCGCCCGCCTCGAGATGGGCGATCAGGACGGCCCAGTCGTCCACGCGGTGTCCCGTGCCCAGGTCGTCGGCGTCCAGCACGCCGGTGATCCGCTCCCCCGCGGCGTCCACGTGCAGGTTCCCCGGGTGCAGGTCGCCGTGCACGGGCACGCGCGGGCCGGGGTCCCCGGCCGCGAGCGCCGCGCGGAGCCGGTCCGCCCGGGCGGCGGCCTCGTCCTGGGCCTCGGGGTCCAGCACGACGGCGGCCCACGTGGCGTGCTCGAGCAGGACGGCGGGTCCGCCGTCATCCGCGTCGGCGCCCCCGGCCGCCCCGGCCGGGGGCGCCGACGCGGGGGGCTCCTCGGGCACCGGTGGCAGCCGATCCAGCAGCGCGGCGACCCGCGCGGGGTCGAGCGCGGCGGCCTCGGGCCCGGCCAGCAGCGCCCGCCAGGGCAGGCCCGGCACGCTGGCGAGCGGGAGCACCCCGTGCTCCGGCGCCGCGCGGACGGCGGGCACCGGCACCCCGGCCGCCCCCGCCGCGGCCATGCGCCGGGCGACCCGTGCGGCGCGCACGGGCGGGAGCACCTTCAGGAACGTGCGGGCCACGACGCCGTCGTCGCCGGTCGCCTCGACGGCCAGGACCGCGCGGTCCCGCGGCCGGTAGCCGCGCCACGTGAGGCGGGCCCGGCCCGGCGCCGTGCCGATCAGGGCCGCGAGCGCGTCCGGATCGGCGGTCAGCGTGAGGCCCGGCAGGACGGGGTCGGCGGGGGCCCACCACCACAGGGTGCCGTCCTCCAGGACCCCGCGCTCGCCCGGGACGGGCGGGCACGCCGTGGCGGGGGCGGCGGGGTGCCGGGGGTCGCGGGCGAGGACGAGGGTGCGGGAGCGGACGCGGGCGTCGCCCGCGCGTCCGGTCATCACGTCCAGGTCCAGGACGCGCGCGAGCCGACGTCCCCGCTGCAGGTGCAGGGCGTCGGCTCGGGTGCGCAGCCAGCGCTCGCCCGACGCGCGGACGGCCTGGCGCGCGGCGGCTCGGTCGATGCTCACGGGCGCGGCCGCCCGGCGGGGCTCAGCAGGCCCGGCGCCGCGCCAGGACGTTGTCCAGGTCCAGGGCGGCGATGTCCTGCTCGGCGGCGGCGCTGATCCGATCGTCCGCCGTGCGCGCGGCGTCCTGGAGCCGGGTGTCCGCGCCGGTGGGGGCGGGGGTCTCGAGCGGCGCCGGCAGGGGGCGGGCCATCTCCGGGGCGTCCAGGTAGGTGGGGCGCGGCACCGCGGGGATGGTCACCGCACGGTCCGCTGCGGGGGCGGCGGCGGAGGCGGTCACCACCACGGGCTCGACCCGGGACGCGGCGGGCGCGGAGGCCGGACGCGGCGCCTCGGTCTCGAAGGCCAGCACGGTCTCCAGCACGCGGCGGTCCCGCTCGGGGTCCGCGGCCGGGGCCTGCCGCTCCTCGGCCGCCGGGGCGGCGGGGCGCTCCGGGGCGACGACGGCGGCGGGCCGGGCGCGACGGGTGCGGTCGCGGACCGCGAGGGCCCGCAGTCCGGCCAGCCCGGCCACGGCGAACAGGAGCGACCAGCCTGCCAGGGACAGCGTGCCGGCGCCGAACGCCGCGGCGAGCCCGGCCACGAGGAACACGAGCAGGGCCACGAGGGCGGCGAGGAACAGAGCCGTGCGCCCCCACCGGATGTGCAGGCCGGTCCGGCCGCGGGCGGCGTGCGCCGCGTCGGCGGCGGCGCTCAGGCGGCCCGGGAACCGGGCGGTCAGGGCACGGACGGCGGGCGAGCTCTGCAGGCGGTGCATGAAGGACCTCGGCATCGACGGGCGGGCGGGGGCGGACGCGAGACGATGGCGGCGCAGCACGAGCCGCCAGGCCAGGAAGGCCACGAGGGCCACGATGACCAGCGACGCGCTCACCCGGGCGTCGGCCAGCGCGTCGAGCGCGGCCTGCACGGCCCTCGTCGGCGCGGTGGTCTCGTCCATGCGGTCAGCCTAGCGCCGGGGACGGACCGGCCCGGCCATCGCGGCGTGTCCGCACGCGGCGTGTCCCGCCGGGCCGCTCAGGGGCGCGGCCGGGTGGCCAGCCACCGGGCCAGCAGGCCGTCGGGGACCTCCTCGGCGGTCACCGCGAACGTCCGGTGGTCCCGCCAGGCGCCGTCCACGTGCAGGTACGCGCGCCGCAGGCCCTCGTCGCGCAGGCCGAGCTTCGCCACGACCCGCAGGCTGGCCGCGTTCTCCGGGCGGATGTTGACCTCGACCCGGTGCAGACCGGCGCTGCGGAACGCCCAGTCCGTCGCCATGGCCACGGCCGTCGGCGTCAGCCCCCGGCCGGCCTCGCGACGGTCGATCCAGTAGCCGATCGAGCCGGAGAGCACCGAGCCGTACTGGACCCCGCCCAGGGACAGCAGCCCCACCAGCCGGTCCCGGTCCGGGCGGTCGTCGTCGAGGACCATGCCCCACGTGTAGGCGCTGCCGTCCCGGCCCTGGCGGCCGTGCCAGCGGACCATCTGCCCGAACGACGCCGGACCCGCGCCCGGCACGGGGCTCGTGGCGTCCCACGGCGTCAGCCACTCCCGGTTGTGCGCCCGCTGCTCCTCCCACGCCTCCCGGTCCCGCCGCCGCAGCGGCCGCAGGGCGAGGGTGCCGTGCCGCAGGGTCACGGGCCAGGGGGAACGCTGCCAGGACATGGCGTCGATCCTATGCGCGGCCGGGCGCGGCACCGGTGCGGCGGGCATCATGGGGACATGCGCACTCCCCCTCCCGTGCCCGAGCCCGCCGCCACGGGCCCCGTCGCCGGCGTCGACGACGTCGTGGACGCCAAGGCCGCCCTGCGTGCGCGCCTGCGCACCGCCCGCCGCGACCGCTCCCCCGCGCGCCGCGCCGCCGAGTCCGCGGCCGCCGTCGAGCACCTGTGGGCGTGGCTGGGTCCGCGCGTGGCCGCGGCGACCGCGGACGGGACCGCCCCGGTGGTGGCCACCGTGCTGCCGATGGCCACCGAGCCGGACACCGGTGGGCTGCGCGCCCGCCTGCTGGCCGCGGGGGCGCGGGTGCTCGTCCCCGTGATCGAGCCGGAACGCCGCCTGAGCTGGGCTCCGTGGCACCCGGACGTCGCGACGGCGCGCGCCGCGAACGCCCCCGTGGACGAGCCCGTGGGCGAACGGCTCGGGACCGACGCGCTGGCGGCGGCGACCGCGGTGGTCATGCCGGCGCTCGCGGTGGCCGAGGACGGGATGCGCCTGGGCCAGGGCGGGGGCTACTACGACCGCTTCCTCGCCGAGCTGCCGCGGAGCGTGCCCACCGTGGCCCTCGTGTTCGAGGACGAGCTGCTGCCGGCGGGCGCCATCCCCGCCGAGCCCACGGACCGACCCGTGGACGGCGTCGTCACCGCGGCCGGACTGCGCTGGGTCTGAGCCCGGCCCGCGGCGCGGAGTAGCATCGGGGGTCGGATCCCCCCAGAACCGCGCGCCCCGGCGCGCCCCGAGCGAGCTGGAGCTGAGCATGCCCACCTACGCCTACCGCTGCAAGGACTGCGGCCACGCCTTCGACGTCGTCCAGGCCTTCACCGACGACGCCCTCACCGAGTGCCCCGTGTGCGGCGGCGTCCTGCGCAAGCAGTACGGCTCGGTCGGCGTGAGCTTCAAGGGCTCCGGGTTCTACCGGACCGACTCGCGCTCCGGCACCGGCTCGGCCGGCGGATCGACATCGGACTCGGCCGCCGGGTCCTCAACGTCCTCGACGTCGTCCTCGTCCTCCGCCGCCGCGGACTGACCCGGCCGGATCGGGCCGGCTCAGCCCCAGTGGGGCGGGCGCTGCTCGCGCAGCCAGCGGTCGCGCTCGGCCTCGGCCGGGCCGGACTCGACCCCGGCCGCGTCCCCGGTCGGCGCGGTCGCCGGCGACGTCTCGGCCTGCCCGCTCAGCCGGGGCATCCTGGGCAGGCGCGGCTCGCGGCCGTCGGCGGCTGCCGGGCCGGTGCCCGGGGCGTCCGCCCGGCGCGGACCGCGGCGGCGCGGCGCGCCGTCAGCGGACATCGTCGTCGGTCTCGTCCGTCTCGTCCGTCGGCTCCACGCCCAGCCGGTCGGCCAGTTCGCGGGCCACGGACTCCGGGTCCGCGAACACGTCGATCGCCCACAGGGTCCGGGGCTCCCAGCCGCGGGCCTCGAGCCCCTCGGGCAGGGTCCGCGAGCGCTGCCGCACCGTGAGGGCGCGGTACACCTCGCCGCCGTCGCCGGCCAGGGCCAGCGGACGGGGCGCCTCGTCCGCGCGCGGATCGAGCACGGCCAGGTCCATGACGCCGGCGTAGCGGGGCAGGACGCGGGCGCCGTGCTCCTCGAGCCGGTCGCGCAGATCGGCCAGCAGCGGGTCGCCCACCATGCCCACCGGGTCCGCGGCGTCGTCGCCCAGGTAGGCCTCGAGCAGCCGCAGGAACCAGAGGGCGCCGCCGTCGAGCCGGTCCTCGTCCAGGTCCGCGGCGCGCAGCGCGGAGACGAGGTGCAGGCGCCGGCGGGCGCGGGTGAGCGCGACCGTGACCATGCGCTCGCCGTCCGGGTCGGAGAAGGCGCCGAAGTGGTGCACCACGCGGCCGTGCGGGGTGCGGCCGTAGCCGGGGGTGAGGATCACGGCGTCGCGCGTCACGGAGGCGGCGCGCACGACCGGCACGATCACGAACGGTTCGGCCTCGGCGGCGTCCTCGCCGCGGCCGCGGGCGAGGAACTCGTGGGCCCACGGCGCCTGCGCGGCCGTGGCCTGCACGGCGGCGGCCACGCGGCGGGCGTGCTGCTCGGACACCGTGACCACGGCCAGGGACTGCTCGGGCCGGTCGCGGATGTGCTCGAACACGCGCTCCACGGTGCGGGCGACCTCGGCGTTCGTGGACTCGACCACGTCGCCGCCGGTCATCGGGATGCCGGTGCCCTCGGGCAGGTACTCGGCCGTGACGGCGCGATCCCGGCCGGTGGCCTCACCCGCGGTGGGCAGCGCGTCCAGGGCGCCGTCATAGGCGAGCGCGGAGAGCAGGCGCACGAGGCGCCGCTCGAGGGGACGGTGCACGGTGCGCAGCGGCAGGGTGGGCAGCACCTCGTCCAGCGCGTCGTGGGCCGAGCGCAGCGGGCGCAGGGGCCCGGCGGTCGCCGTCGGGTCCACGGACACCTGGAACGACTGCGGGCGCCCGATCACCGGGTCGCCGAGGGCCACCACCTGGGGGGCGCGGGTGAGCGCGCCCATCGCGGTGGCCAGGGCGGTCGCGTCGGCCTCCAGCAGCACGACGACGTCGGCGCGCCACTCCGGGGGGAAATCGGACAGGGCCATGGGCGAGGTGGTGACCACCGGCACGAGCGGCTGCAGGAGCTCGGGGGTGATCGTGGCCAGGGACTCGACCGTGGGGCTGCCCTGCTTGAGCAGGGTGCGCAGCACGGCCGCGTCCGCGCGATAGGTGCGCAGTGCCTCCCGCCAGCGCGCGGCCAGCGCGGCGGAGAGCCGGGCGCCGCCGCGCTCGAGATGGGCGCGGTCCAGGTCGCGGAACCCGCGCTCGACCTCGGTCAGGTCCGTGCCGCTCATCATGGCGAGGAAGTCGTCCCCGGAGATCATCGCCTCGAGCGCGGACTGCCACCACGCCAGTTCGAGCTCGGCGGTCAGGGCCTCGGTGGGCACTTCCCGCTCGCGCAGGTCCTCGAGCAGCTCCGCCAGGCCGTGGTCGCGCAGGCTGTCCAGCACGAGGGTGCGCTCGGGCAGCGTGGCCAGGGTGTCGCGGTCCGCCACGAGCCCGTCGACGGCGGCCACGAGGTCGTCCACGTCGCGCTCGTCCAGCGGCCCCTCGGCCACGGCCTCCGGGGCGAGGACGCCCTCGAGCCGGCGCAGGTGCTCGCGCACCTGGCCGACGTGGCCCATCACGTGCTCGCCCTGGTCCGGCACCTGCGGGGGAGTGCCCGGCTCGGCGGCGTGGCGGTTCCAGTCCTCCAGGACGGCGGCGGCGTCCACGAGGGCGCCGTGCAGGTCGGTGGGCTGCACGCCCGGGCGGACCGCGTCCTTCGCCGCGCGGCGCAGGCGGGACCGGGCCACCGAGGACATCTCGACCAGGTGGAGGCGCCGCCACGAGCTGGTGGCGGTCGCCGCGACCAGCTGGGGCACGTCGAGGGAGAACACCTCCGGGGTGAACTCGGTGAGGGTGCGGGCCACACGGCGGTAGAGGTCCGCCTGCTCCGCCCAGCCGGCCACCGTGCGCTCGGGGCGCAGGCCGGCCTGGGCGGCGGCGGTGTCCACGGCACGCCGGGTGGTGTGCAGGGCGGCCGCCAGCTCGTCGGCCAGCTCCGAGGCGGCCTCGGTCTCCTGCACGTTGCGCACGCGCGCACCGAACCAACGGCTCTCGGTGGCGGCGGCCGAGAAGGCGCCGAGCTCACCGGCGCGCACGAGCTGCTCGCCCACGGCCTGCCGGTTCACGGTGGAGTCCAGCACGGAGCGCTTGAGGCGCACGGTGGTGGCCGGCGGCGTCTCGAGCCCGGTCAGGGCGGCCAGGGCCTGCATCGCCTGGAACGGCGAGCAGCCCCAGCGGGGGCGGACGTGGTGCAGCGAGCCGACGTGCTCCTGCAGCCGGCGCCGCCGTTCGGTCAGCGCGGCCTCGTCCCGGGCGGTGTCGGGGTCCACGGCCCGCTCGGAGCGCAGGACGGCCTGCACGAGCTGGCGGCGGAGCAGCTCGGGGTCCGCGTTGGCGGGCACATCGAGCGCGATCGAGCGCAGGTCCGCCTCCTCGAGGCGGTCGAGCACGTCGGCCAGGGCGGCGGAGCGCTCGGCCACGACCAGCACGCGCCGGCCCTCCCAGGCCAGGCGTGCGGCCAGGGCGGCGGCGGTCTGGGTCTGCCCGGTGCCGGGGGCGGCCGCCACCACGAGGGACTCCCCCGCCGCGGCGTGCTCGAGCACGCGGGCCTGGGCGGCGTCGACGTCGACGACGAGGCGCTCGTCCGCCGGGGCGACGTCGTCCTCCGCGGGCGCGCCCGTGGGCTGCAGCGCCGCCGGGCGCGGCACCATGCCGGTGCTGGCGTCGTACAGGGCCTGCACGACGGGCAGATCCTCGAGGGAGGCGGGCAGCGAGGCGGTCTCCCCGAGGTCCGCGAACGTGGAGACGAGCAGGCAGTCCTCGACGTGCAGGTCCGCGATCGCGGCGGTCTCCTCGCGCAGGCGGGCGAACGCGGGGGCGGGCTCGAGACGCGCCGTGGCGTAGGCGGCCTGCTGGTACGCCTCGGGGTCCAGGGCGATGCCGTGGTGCCGGCGCAGGTTCCGCACGAGCGCCGGGTTCAGGCGGGCCGGCTCGGTGATCTGGACCTCCAGCTCGTCCCGGCCCCGGGCGCCGCGGCGCACCGTCAGGGCCACGCGGGCCAGCAGCACGGGGGCGGAGCGGCGCTCCCGCCGGCCGTCCTCCTCGGCCGTCCACGTGGCCACGCCCACGGCGAGCGCGCCGACGTCGATGCCGCGCTCCTCCGCCAGCTCGCGGACCTTGGCGCGCAGGCCGAGGGACACCTCGTGCGCCGCGTCCAGCTCCGGGCCGGCCGGCAGCAGGGTGGACAGACGGGTGCGCCGCCCCAGCAGCAGCTGCGAGACGCCGGAGGAGTTCGCCTCCGTGAGGTCGATGCTGTTGGCCGCCGAGGGCGCGAACCGCAGCATCGTGTCGTTCTCGGCGCCCGAGCCCAGAGAGGACACCCAGGCGGCCGGGTCGGGGCGGGTCTGCCCCTCGTCGGGGCGTGCGGCGGCGCGGGCGCGGGCCAGGCGCGGGAACTCCTGCTCGGTCACGTGCGTGCGGTCCTTCCTCCGTCGCCTGGGTCCAGGCGGTCTTCGTGCGGACGGCCGCCCCGGTCAGGGGCGGCCGGATGCGGCGCCGGACGCGCCGCTCACTCCCACTCGATGGTGCCCGGCGGCTTGCTGGTCACGTCGAGCACGACGCGGTTGACGCCGTCGACCTCGTTCGTGATGCGGTTCGAGATGCGGGACAGGACGTCGTCCGGGATCCGCGCCCAGTCCGCCGTCATGGCGTCCTCGCTGGTGACGGGGCGCAGGACGACCGGGTGGCCGTAGGTGCGGCCGTCACCCTGCACGCCCACGGAGCGCACGTCCGCGAGCAGCACCACCGGGCACTGCCAGATCTGGCGGTCCAGCCCGGCCGCGGTGAGCTCGGCGCGCACGATCGCGTCCGCGCGGCGCAGCAGGTCCAGGCGCTCCTGGGTGACCTCGCCGATGATGCGGATGCCCAGACCCGGACCCGGGAACGGCTGGCGGTGCACGATGCCCTCGGGCAGGCCGAGCTCGGCGCCCACGGCGCGGACCTCGTCCTTGAACAGCTCGCGCAGCGGCTCGCACAGCTCGAACTCGATGTCGTCCGGCAGGCCGCCCACGTTGTGGTGGGACTTGATGTTGGCCGCCCCGTCCCCGCCGCCGGACTCGACGACGTCCGGGTAGAGCGTGCCCTGCACGAGGAAGCGGACCTCGGTGGCGTCCGGGTCGTGCTCGGACTCGAGGACGATGTCCGCCTGCGCCTTCTCGAAGGTGCGGATGAACCGCTCGCCGATGATCTTGCGCTTGGTCTCGGGGTCGGTGACGCCGGCCAGCGCGGACAGGAAGTCCTCGCGCGCGTCCACCATCACGAGGCGGGCGCCGCCGTGGGCCTCGCCGAAGGCCTGCTCGATCTCGGCGGACTCACCCTCGCGCATGAGGCCGTGGTCCACGTAGACGCAGGTGAGGCGGTCGCCGATGGCGCGCTGCACGAGGGCCGCGGCCACGGCGGAGTCCACGCCGCCGGACAGGCCGCAGATGGCCCGCTTGTCCCCGATCTGCTCACGGATGCGCTCGACCTGCTCCTCGATCACGCCGCTGGCCGTCCAGTCCGCGCCCAGGCCCGCACCCACGTGCAGGAACTGCTCGAGCACCCGCTGGCCGCGGGAGGAGTGGCCCACCTCGGGATGCCACTGCACGCCGTAGATGCGGCGCTCGCGGTCCTCGAACGCGGCGACGGGGGCGCCCGCGGTGGAGGCCGTCACGGCGAAGCCCTCGGGCGCCTGCGTCACGGCGTCGCCGTGGGACATCCACACGACCTGCTCGAGGTCCTGGTCCGCGAACAGCACGGAGTCGGCATCCACCGAGTCCAGGCGGGTGGAGCCGTACTCCCGGGTGCCGGTCTTGGCCACGGTGCCGCCGAGGGCGTGCGCGATCGACTGGAAGCCATAGCACAGGCCCAGCACGGGCACCCCGGCCTCGAGCAGCGCCGGATCCAGCTGCGGGGCGCCGGGCTCGTACACCGACGACGGCCCGCCCGAGAGGATCAGCGCCGCGGGCTCGCGCTCCAGGATCTGCGCCGCCGGGGTGGAGGCGGGCACGACCTCGGAGTAGACGTTGGCCTCGCGCACACGACGCGCGATGAGCTGCGCATACTGGGCGCCGTAGTCCAGCACCAGCACCGTGGGCATCACGTCGCTGAGCGGGGTGGGGGTGTCGGGGTGGGGGGCGTTCTGCGTCACCCGTCCAGGATAGTCGAGGCGCTCAGTAGCGCCGCGCGGCGTCCGGGAAGCGGTGCAGCTCGTCCCGGACCACGCGGGTCATGCGCTTCTCCACCACGAAGGACAGGAACGGCACGACGCCGCCGCCGGCCATCGCCAGCAGGCGCAGCGGCTCCCAGCGCATCAGGGACCACAGGCGGAACGAGGCGAGCAGGTACACCACGTACATCCAGCCGTGGGCGATGAGGATGAACAGGGACAGGTTCACTCCCCCGGTCACGCTGTCCGTGGGGTGCAGCCCCAGGCCGTTGGCGTCCCCGTCCAGGGTGGTGCCCCCCGCGTAGAGCTCCACGTGCATGCCGTACTTCAGCACCATCTCCGCCACGAGCAGCAGGAGCATGATGCCGGTGATCCACGCGCACACCACGTAGAGGCGGGTGGCGGAGCGGATCTGCTGCTGGGTGCCGGCGAAACGGCGCTGCTCCCGGCCCGGCCGCGGGGGCGGCTCGGGCAGGTCGGCCTCCGTGATGTCCTCGGGATCCGGCAGGCTGGCCGGGTCCACCGGCTGGGGGCCGGGGTGCTGGGTGCTCATCGGCTCTGCTCCTCTCGGGGCCCACGGGGGCCCGGGTCGCGGGGGTCGGGGCGCGCGGCCCCGTCGTCGTCGTGGTCCTGGCGTGGGTGCGCCGCGGCCTGCGCCGCGAAGGCCCGCTCCTTGGCCTCGCGCGCGGCCGCCCGACGCCGCTCGAGCTCCTCGGCGCGCCACTGTGCGGCCCACTCCTCGTCGAGCCGGCGCTCGTGCTCGTCCCGGACGTGGTCGTCGCGGACGAACCGCCACCACAGGAACAGGGCGAAGCCGGCGAAGAGCATCCACTCCACGGCGTAGAAGACGTTGAGCCAGATGATCTGGGTCTCCTCCGGCTGCGGGGCCACCCACACCGGCTCGAGCCCGCCGGGGCCGGCCGCGCCCGTCTCGGCGCCCGCGGCGTCGACCATCTCGAACGCCGCCACGAACGCCGCGTAGGACGGCTCGTCCCACACGTTCACCAGCTGGGCCGGGGCCAGGCTGCGGTACAGGAGCCGGTCGGCGGTGTCCTCGGCCGCGGCCTCACGCGGCAGCGGCCCGTCCGGGGGCAGCAGGCGCCCGGTGACGGTGACCTGCCCGGCGGGCGCGGGGTCCACGACGTCGGCGTCGGCCGACCAGCCGCGGACCACCGGGACGACCTCGCCGTCCGGGGCGCCGGCCACCCGCAGGGCCGTGACCGTCCAGTAGCCGTCGCGGCCGTTCAGCAGGCGCGGGCCGACCAGGACGTCCGTGCCGGGCACGAACTCCCCCTCGACCGTGACCACCTGGTCGGCCTGCGAGCCCAGCAGGGCCTCGTAGGGGCGCACGTGCTCCAGGAACGGCACGGCGTTCTCGGTCTGGGTGCGCGGCGGCGGCGCGTTCGTCTCCGCGGACTCGAACTGCCACTTGGACAGCGCCACGAAGACCGCGGCCGCCACGAGGGCCAGCACCAGGGTGGCCAGCCAGACGGGCTTGAGGGCGGTGCGCAGCACGCCGTATCAACTCTTCCGGTCGGGGTGCCGCCTCGGGGCGGCGGGGATCAGACGGTCTGGGTGGGGGTCACGAGGACCTCCACCTTCTGGAAGTCCTTGAGCTCGGTGTAGCCGCAGGTGGCCATGGCGCGCTTCAGGCCGCCCATCAGGTTGGACGTGCCGTCCGCGTGGCGGCCGGGCCCCCACAGGACCTCCTCGAGCGGAGCCACCTGGCCCACGTGGGTGCGGTGCCCGCGCGGCAGCTCCGGGTGGGCGGCCTCGAGGCCCCAGTGCCAGCCGCCGCCGGGGGCGTCGGTGGCGCGGGCCAGGGCGGCGCCCAGGACGACGGCGTCCGCACCCATGGCGATCGCCTTGACGATCTCCCCCGAGGTGGAGACGCCGCCGTCGGCGATCACGTGCACGTAGCGGCCGCCGGACTCGTCCATGTAGTCGCGGCGCGCCTCGGCGATGTCCGAGATGGCCGTGGCCATCGGCACGCGGATGCCCATGGCGCGGCGCGTGGTGGTGGACGCGCCGCCGCCGAAGCCGACGAGCACACCGGCCGCGCCGGTGCGCATCAGGTGCAGGGCCGGCGTGTAGCCGGCCGCCCCGCCCACGATCACGGGCACGTCCAGCTCGTAGATGAACTGCTTGAGGTCCAGCGGCTCCTGGGTGGAGGAGACGTGCTCGGCCGAGACGGTGGTGCCGCGGATGACGAACAGGTCCACGCCCGCCGCCACGACGGTGCGGTAGAACTCCTGCGTGTTCTGCGGGGTCAGCGAGCCCGCGACGACGACGCCGGCCTCGCGGATCTGTGCGAGGCGCTCGGTGATCAGATCGGGGCGGATGGGGGCCGCGTAGGCCTCCTGCAGCTTGCGGGTGGCCTCGGTCCCGGCCGGGCCGGCCTCCAGGGCGGCGATCTCCTCGAGCAGCGGGCGCGGATCCTCGTGGCGGGTCCACAGGCCCTCGAGGTTGAGGACGCCGAGACCGCCCAGCCGCCCCATCGCGATGGCGGTCTCCGGACTCATCACGGAGTCCATGGGCGCACCGATCACGGGCATGTCGAACGTGTAGGCGTCGATGCGCCACGTGAGGCTGACGTCCTGGGGATCCCGGGTGCGCCGCGCGGGCACCACGGACACGTCGTCGAGGGAGAAGGCCCGGCGGCCGCGCTTGCCGCGGCCGATCTCAATCTGGTTCGTCACCGGGCCAGCCTAGCCCAGGCGCCACGGGGCGGCGCCGACCGTGTCGTCGGCGCCGCCCCGTCCGGGGGCTCCCCCCGGACCCGACGTGCGGGTCAGCGCGAACGGTAGTTCGGGGCCTCGACGGTCATCATGATGTCGTGCGGGTGGGACTCCTTCAGGCCCGCCGCGGTGATGCGCACGAAGCGGCCGTTCTCCTTGAGATCGGCCACCGTGGACGCGCCCGTGTAGAACATCGTCTGGCGCAGGCCGCCCACGAGCTGGTGGACCACCGAGGCGACCGGGCCGCGGAAGGGCACCTGGCCCTCGATGCCCTCGGGGATCAGCTTGTCCTCGTCCGGCACGTCCGCCTGGAAGTAGCGGTCCTTGGAGAAGGAGCGCGTGCCGTTGCGGGTCTGCATGGCGCCCAGGGAGCCCATGCCGCGGTAGGTCTTGAACTGCTTGCCCTGGTAGAACACGAGGTCGCCCGGGGACTCGGCCGTGCCGGCCAGCAGGGAGCCGAGCATCACCGAGTCGGCGCCGGCCACGAGGGCCTTGCCGATGTCACCGGAGTGCTGCAGACCGCCGTCGGCGATCAGCGGGACGCCCGCGGGGCGCGTGGCCTTGGCCGCCTCGTAGATGGCGGTGATCTGCGGGACGCCGACGCCGGCCACCACACGGGTCGTGCAGATCGAGCCCGGGCCCACGCCCACCTTCACGGCGTCCGCGCCGGCGTCGACGATCGCCTTGGCGCCCGCGTAGGTCGCGGCCTGACCGCCGATGACGTCGACGTGCGCGGCCGCCTTCTCCTTCTTCAGGCGCGCGATCATGTCCAGCACGCCGTGCGTGTGACCGTTCGCGGTGTCCACCACGAGGGCGTCCACGCCCGCCTCGACGAGCGCCATGGCGCGCTCCCAGCCGTCGCCGAAGAAGCCGACGGCGCCGCCGACGCGCAGGCGGCCCTCGTCGTCCTTCGCGGCGTCCGGGTACTGCTCCGCCTTGTCGAAGTCCTTGATGGTGATCAGGCCGGTCAGGCGGCCCGCATCGTCCACGAGCGGCAGCTTCTCCACGCGGTTCTGGGAGAACAGGCGGATGGTCTCGGCGCGCGAGACACCCTCCTGCGCGGTGACCAGCGGCATGCGGGTCATGGCGGTGTCCACCGTGCGGGTGGCCCACTCCTCACGCGGGATGAAGCGGGTGTCGCGGTTGGTGATGATGCCCAGCAGCGTCATGTCCTCGGCCACCACCGGCAGGCCCGAGACGCGGTACTGGGCGCACAGCTCGTCCAGGTCGGCGAGCGTGGCGTCGGGGCCGATGGTCACGGGGTCCTTGATCATCCCCGACTCAGAGCGCTTCACGGTGTCCACGTGGCGGACCTGGTCCTCGATGGACAGATTGCGGTGGATGATGCCCATGCCGCCCTGGCGGGCCATGGCGATGGCCAACGGGGCCTCGGTCACGGTGTCCATCGCCGCGGAGACGATGGGGATGTTCAAGCGGATGTTGCGGGTCAGCCGGGTGCCCGGGTCCGCGTCCGCGGGGATCACGTCCGTGGCGTTGGGCAGCAGCAGGACGTCGTCATAGGTGAGGCCGAAGAAGCCGAAGGGATCCGAGGAGGAGTGGACGGGCTCGGGGCTGGGACCGGTGCTGGTGTTGGTCACGAAGGCGCCTTTCGGGACGGGTGTTTCCGCGATTCTATGCCCGGGGGTCAAACCGGCGACCCGGGTGCGGGCCACATCACAGGACCCCCGCGCTGGGCCACGCGGGGGCGAGACGGACGTCACCACGACGTCACATGGAGCAATCCGTTTCGGCGTCATGGTATTGGACCGCCTAACCTCCCCGGATGAGCACCGCACAGTCCTCCCCCGCACCGGCGCCCCGACGCCGGCTCCCCGCCTGGACGTCGAACTTCGGCTGGCAGATCGCCGCCGCCCTCGTCCTCGGCCTCGTCCTGGGCCTGATCGCCCGCGCGACGGGGCACACCTCCGAGCACCCGACCTGGCTCGGCGAGACGCTGGCCACCGTCGGCAGCATCTACATCAGCCTGCTGAAGGCCACGGTCGTCCCGCTGGTCTTCTTCGCCGTCGTCGCCTCCATCGCCAACCTGGCCCAGGTGACCAACGCGGCCCGCCTGGCCGCCAAGACCCTGCTGTGGTTCGCCATCACGAGCCTCATCGCGGTGCTCATCGGCCTCGCCGTCGGCGTCGTGCTGCAGCCGGGCGTGGGCACCGGCCAGACCGCGCCGGCGTCGTACCAGGCCAAGGACGTCGGCTGGCTCGACTTCCTGACCTCCCTGGTGCCGGCGAACTTCCTCGGCCTGACCGTCAAGACCACGGCGGGCGAGGACGGCGCGCTCGCCTCCTCCCCCACGTTCAACGTGCTGCAGATCCTCGTGATCGCGATCGTCGTGGGCGTGGCCGCGCTCAAGGTCGGCGAGAAGGCCGCCCCGTTCCTCACGTTCTCCCGCTCGGTGCTCGCCATCATCCAGAAGCTGCTGTGGTGGATCATCCGCCTGGCCCCGATCGGCACCATCGGCCTGCTGGGCAACGCCGTGGCCTCCTACGGCTGGTCCACGATGGGCACCCTGGCCAAGTTCGTGGTGGCGATCTACGTGGGCCTGGCCCTCGTGATGCTCGTGGTGTACCCGGTGCTGGCGCGCCTGCACGGGCTCTCCGCCAAGCAGTTCTTCACCGGCGTGTGGCCGGCGTTCCAGCTCGGCTTCGTCTCCCGCTCCTCCCTCGGCACGCTGCCCGTCACCCAGCGGGTGGCCGAGCGCAACTTCGGCGTCCCCACCGGCTACGCCTCCTTCGCCGTCCCGCTGGGCGCCACCACCAAGATGGACGGCTGCGCCGCGATCTACCCGGCCGTGGCCGCCGTGTTCATCGCCCAGTTCTACGGGATCGACATGAGCCTGAGCCAGTACGCCCTCGTGGCACTCGTGTCCGTGCTGGGCTCGGCCGCGACCGCCGGCACCACCGGCGCCACCGTGATGCTCACGCTCACGCTGTCCACCGCCGGGCTGCCCCTCGAGGGCATGGCCCTGCTCCTGGCCGTCGACCCGATCGTGGACATGGGCCGCACCGCCCTCAACGTGTCCGGCCAGGCCCTCATCCCCGCCCTCGTGGCCTCCCAGGAGGGCATCCTCGACCGGGACCGCTACGACGCCCCGCGCGGCGACATCTTCGGCGAGGACGAGGAGGAGATCGTCGAGGCCCGCGCCCACGCGACCGCCGACTCCCGCGCCCAGCTCGTCGGCACCTCGGAGCCGCGCGCCTGAGTCAGCGACCGGACGGGCCCGCTCCGGCGGGCCCGTCCGCGCCGTCCCCGTCCCCCTCGTCCAGGTACTCGCCCAGCACGTAGTCGTAGTCCACGGGGTTCCCGTCCTCGTCCGTGCGGCGGTACCAGTCGGTGATCTCCGCGGCGGTGGAGTCGAATCCCTCGCCGGCCGCGTACCAGCTGCCCGGCGGGGTGCGCTCCACCGTGAACGCGAAGTCGTCCCCGTACTCCACCAGGCCCCGCACCGTCGCCTTCTCGACGGCGGCCCGCTGGTACCGGTCACGGATCGCGAAGGGGTCGTTGGCCAGTTCGCGCTGGAGCGCGACCGCCATGAGGACGAGCACCACGGTGAACGGCAGCGCCGTGATGGTGATGAGGTTCTGCAGGCCGGTGAGCGCGGTGTCGCCGCCGGTCAGCAGCATCACGACCGCGATGCCCGCCATGCACAGTGCCCAGAACACCGTGATCGTGCGGCGCGGGGCCGGGGCGCCGCGCTGCGAGAGCTGCGAATTCACGATCGAGGCGGAGTCCGCCGTCGTGATGAAGAAGACCGCCAGCATGACGATCACGACCGGGGCCACCAGCCCGCCGCCGGGCAGCTGGTCCAGGACCACCCAGAAGATCTCCGCCGGCGCGGGCAGCGACGCGGCTGTGCCGTCCGGCGCCACGGAGCCCTGGGTCCGCTGCAGCCAGATGGTGGTGCCGCCGATGATCGTGAACGCGCCGACGATCACCGCGGCCGGGATGAACAGGGCCCCGAGGACGTACTGGCGGATGGTCCGACCCTTCGAGATCTTCGCCATGAACACGCCCACGAACGGGGCCCAGCTGACCCACCACGCCCAGTAGAAGATCGTCCAGCTGGAGAGGAACTCCTGCATGTCCTCCCCCTGGGCCATCGAGGCGCCGAGGGCGTCCGGGGCGGAGGAGACGTAGTCCATCAGGACGCCGGGCACGATGTTCAGCAGGAACGCCGTCGGGCCGACGACGAAGAAGAACAGCGCCAGGCCGAGGGCGAGCAGCATGTTGATGTTGGACAGCCACCGGATGCCGCGGGCCACACCGGACACCGCCGAGAAGATGGTGCCGATCGTGAGCACCACGATGATCCCCAGCGCCACCGTGTTCCCCGGCGCCGACCAGCCCGAGACGATCTCCACGCCGCGGCCGATCTGCAGGGCGCCGATGCCCAGCGAGGCCGCCGTGCCGAACAGTGTGGCGATGATCGCGAGCCCGTCGATCAGGCGCGCGCCGACCGAGTCGCTGCGCTGGGAGTCGCCGAACAGCGGCGCGATGATCGAGCTCATCAGCGGCACCCGGCCCCGGCGGTAGGACACGTAGCCGACCGACAGACCGACGATCGCGTAGATCGCCCACGCGTTCACGCCCCAGTGCAGCGCGGCCTGGGCCAGCGCGCCCGTCACCGCCTCCTCGCTCCCCGCCTCGTACGCCCCCGGGCGCGGGGCCAGGTAGTAGGTCAGCGGCTCGTACGGGCCGAAGAAGATGATGCCGATGCCGATGCCGGCCGCGAAGAGCATGGCCGACCAGCTCGCCGTGGAGTACTCCGGCTTCTCCCCGTCCAGTCCCAGCGGGATCTCGCCGTACCGGGAGAACGCCAGGGCCAGCAGGAACACCACCATCCCGATGGCCAGCAGGGCGAACAGCCAGCCGGCGTGGACCATCACCCAGTCGAGGGCCGCGCTCGAGACGGCCAGCACGGCGTCCGGCTGCAGCACGCCCCACACCACGAAGCCGACCACCAGCAGGCCGACGACGGCGAGGATCACCCGGTCCACGCCGTAGCGCACCCGGCGGTCCTCCACGGACACGCCCGGCACGAGGGCCGGGTGGATGCCGTGCGGATAGGAGAACTCGCGGACGAAGCGGCGCAGCCGTGGCCGGGCCGGGGTCCGGGTCGTGTGGGACCCGGTGGGACGGGGCGGCGTGGGTGTGTCCATGGGGACACCATAGGGGGCGCGCCGGACGGCGGTCGTCTCCCGCCCGCACGACGACGGCCCCTCACCCGGGCGGGCGAGGGGCCGTCGTCGTCGGCCGGCCGCGTCAGGGCCGACGGAGGGGTCAGTGCTGGTGGCCGGCCTCGTCCTCCTCGGCGGGCTTGTCCGCCACGAGGGTCTCGGTGGTCAGCACGAGGGCCGCGATGGAGGCGGCGTTGGCCAGCGCGGAGCGGGTCACCTTGACCGGGTCGATCACGCCGTCGGCGATCAGGTCGCCGTAGACGCCGGTCTTCGCGTTGAAGCCGTGGTTCGGCTCCAGCTCGGCGACCTTGGAGACCACCACGTAGCCGTCCTCGCCCGCGTTCTGGGCGATCCAGCGCAGCGGCTGCTTCAGGGCCTTGCGGACGATGTCCACGCCCACGGCGGCGTCGCCGGTCAGGGCCTGGACGTTGGCGTCGGTGTCGAGCACGCTCAGCGCGTTGATGAGCGCGGTGCCCCCGCCGGCCACGATGCCCTCCTCGAGGGCGGCGCGGGTCGAGGACACGGCGTCCTCGATGCGGTGCTTGCGCTCCTTGAGCTCCACCTCGGTGGCGGCGCCCACGCGGATCACGCCGATGCCGCCGGAGAGCTTGGCGAGGCGCTCCTGGAGCTTCTCGCGGTCCCAGTCGGAGTCGGTCGCGGCGGACTCGGCCTTGATCTGGGCGACCCGGGCCTCGACGTCCTCGGCCGCACCGCCGCCGTCGACGATGGTGGTCTCGTCCTTGGTGACGGTGATGCGGCGGGCGGAGCCGAGCACGTCCAGGTCGGCCTGCTCGAGCTTCATGCCGAGGTCCGGGGAGACGACCTGGGCGCCGGTGAGGATCGCGATGTCCTGCATCATGGCCTTGCGGCGGTCGCCGAAGCCCGGGGCCTTGACGGCCACGACGTTCAGGGTGCCGCGGATCTTGTTCACCACGAGGGTGGACAGGGCCTCGCCCTCGACGTCCTCGGCGATCACGAACAGCGGCTTGTTGGCCTGCAGGACCTTCTCCAGCAGGGGCAGCAGCTCCTGCACGTTGGAGATCTTGCCCGAGTTGATCAGGACGTAGGCGTCCTCGAGCACGGCCTCCTGACGCTCGGCGTCGGTGACCATGTACGGGGACAGGAAGCCCTTGTCGAACTGCATGCCCTCGGTGACGTCCAGCTCGGTGGAGGTCGTGGAGGACTCCTCGATGGTGATGACGCCGTCGGTGCCGACCGTGTCGAACGCGCGGGCCAGCAGCTCGCCGACCTCGTCGTTCTGGGCCGAGATGGCGGCCACGTGGGCCACCTCCTGGCCCTCAACCGGGCGGGCGTTCTCCTGCAGGCGCTGCTCGACGGCGGCCACGGCCACCTCGATGCCCTTCTTGACCTCGCCCGGCGCGGCGCCGGCGGCGACCTGGCGCATGCCCTCGTTCACGAGCGCCTGGGCCAGCACGGTGGCGGTGGTGGTGCCGTCGCCCGCGATGTCGTTGGTCTTGGTGGCGACCTCCTTGGCGAGCTGGGCGCCCATGTTCTCGTACGGGTCCTCCAGCTCCACCTCACGGGCGATCGTGACGCCGTCGTTGGTGATGGTGGGGGCGCCCCACGCTTTGTCGAGCACCACGTTGCGGCCCTTGGGGCCGAGGGTGACCTTGACGGTGTCGGCGAGCTTGTCGATGCCGGCCTGGAGGGCGCGGCGTGCGTCGTCGTTGAAAGCCAGCTGCTTGGCCATGACGGACGCTCCTTTCGTTCAGGGAGTCAGGGGGTGCGGGGACGCGAGGGGCCCGGGGCGCGCGCACCGGTGCGGTGCGCGCCGCTCACCGGGCCCGTCGCGGCGGGGTCACTTGGTGACGACGGCCAGCACGTCGCGGGCGGAGAGCACCAGGTACTCCTCGCCGCCGACCTTGACCTCGGTGCCGCCGTACTTGGAGTACAGCACCACGTCACCCTCGGCGACGTCGACCGGCACGCGGTTGCCGTTCTCGGCGACCCGGCCCGGGCCCACGGCCACGACCTGGCCCTCCTGCGGCTTCTCCTTGGCGGTGTCCGGGATCACGAGGCCCGACGCGGTGGTCTGCTCGGCCTCCAGGGGGCGGACAACGATGCGATCCTCGAGGGGCTTGATGGAGACAGACATGCTGCACACTCCTTCTTCGTCGACGTGCGGCTCCGGCGGGCTCGCCGGTCCGCTGATGCTGTGGTCTGCGGGTGCGCCACGGGCGTCAGACCCTCCGTCGTCGCGGTGCCGGACGGTCCACCTCGGGCATTGGCACCCGGTACCCCCGAGTGCCAGTCCAGACTCTACTCCGGGTTCTGGCACTCCTTCAACATGAGTGCCAGCCGTGTCCCCGCCGTCCGCCGCGGGCGGAGGCGTGGGGCGCGGTGCGGTGGGGCACCGTGGGGCGGCGGGTGGGGCGGGTTCCGAGCCCAAGAGCACGCGGAGTGGTCACGACTGCGGCCCGCAACCTGTCCCTCCCCCACTCCCCGCCCTCCCCCCTCCCCCCTCCGTGGGCAGAAACCACACCCCCGCCCATCGCGTGGGCAGCATCCGCAGGTTTTCGATCTCCGTGGGCAGAAGCGCCCTCTCTTCTGCCCACGGATGTTGCGTGGGCGGAACTCCTCGCAGTTCTGCCCACCGAGCCATGACGACGTCGTCCCGGCGGGACAACCGGCCGCCGCCGAGTCCTGCACAGCCGGCCCACCCTGCGCTGGTGTGCACAGACACGCGGCCCGCCCGGCCGTCGTCAGGCCGACCGCGTCAAGGTCGACCCATGTCCTTCGCCCCCGATCTCCCCCTCGTCCCCGTCTTCACCACCCGCGACGTGCTCGAACGCGGTCTGCCGCCCAGCCGGGTGCGGCGGTCCGACGTCCTCCGCCTCGCCCGCGGCATCCACCGTCGCCGTGACATGCCGCTGCGCACCTGGGAGTCTGCCGGGCTCCCGCCGCCGCACCACGGGGTCGGCCTCGACCTGCTGACCGCCCTCCTGCGGTCCCGTCCCGACGCCGTTCTCTCCCACGAGACGGCGGCGCACCTCCACGGCCTCCCGCTTCCCCCGGGCGGGGCCACGCGACGCGCCGCCGTCGAGATCACGTTGCACCGCGGCACCGCACGGGCGCGGATCCCCGGCGTCATGGAGCACCGCAGACCCCTGCCCGCCGGCCACGTCACCTCCGTGCTCGGGCTACGGGTGACGACGCCGGAACGGACCTGGCTCGATCTGTGCTCGATCGGCCACCCCTGGGACGAGGCATCCCTCGTGTCGGCGGGTGACCACCTGGTCCGTCACCCCTGGTCCCCGCGCGGCCGGCGGCCTCCCATCACCACGGTCACCGCGCTGCACGAGGCGATGCGGCCGCTCGGGCGGTTCGTCGGAAGACCGCGGGCGACGGCGGCGCTCGAGCGCGTACGGGTGGGTGCCGACTCGCCGCAGGAGACCCGGCTGAGGCTGGCGCTCGTCGAGGCGGGGCTGGGCGAGCCGACGCTGCAGCACGTGTTCGACCCCGGGCGGTGGGACGCCCCCGAGGCCGATCTGTGGTTCGAGGACTGCCGGCTCGTCCTCCAGTACGACGGCGAGGTGCACCGGAGTGCCGAGCAACACGCCCGGGACGCCCGGCGAGACCAGTACTACGCGGAGCGTGGGCAGATGACCCTGCACGTCACGGGCCGGGACGTCGGCGAGGGATATGCGCGGGTGATCGAGGCCGTCCTCAGACGACGGGCACAGGTCTCGAACGGCTGGGATGCCTGACGTCGTCGTCGCGTACGGCCCTGCCGTCCATGCGCAGGGGTTCCGTGGGCAGAAGCGAGGGTGCTTCTGCCCACGGAACCTGGAAACACGCGGGTTCTGCCCACGGAAGGCGAGACCCGGCGGGTTCTGCCCACGGAACGCTCGCGTCGGCCGGGCACCCGACCCCCGCCCGGACCGACCCGGGCCGGCCTCACCGTCGCCCCGCTCAGTAGTACACGGCCAGCGGCCCGTGCGGTCCGTCCACCACGCTGCAGGGGGTCTTGAAGATCCGCTCCAGCACCTCAGGGCGCAGGATCTCGGCCGGGGTGCCGGTCTCCACCACCTGGCCGTCGCCCATGGCCACGATCCGGTCGGCGTAGTGGGCGGCGAAGTTGATGTCGTGCAGCACGATCACCACGGTCCGGCCCAGCTCGTCGGCCGCCCGACGCAGCTGCTGCATCATCTGCACCGAGTGCTGCATGTCCAGGTTGTTCAGCGGCTCGTCCAGCAGCACGTACTCGGTGTTCTGCGCCAGCACCATCGCCACGTACGCCCGCTGCCGCTGGCCGCCCGAGAGCTGGTCGAGGTACCGGTTCTCGAACGGGCCGAGGTTGAGGAAGTCGATCGCGTCGGACACGTGCCGCTCGTCCTCCAGGGTCAGCCGGCCGCGCGTGTACGGGTAGCGCCCGAACCCCACGAGCTGCCGCACGGTCAGCCGCGTCACGAAGTGGTTCTCCTGCCGCAGGATGGACAGGGTCTGCGCGATCTTCCGGGACGGCGTCGTGGTGATGTCGTGCCCGCCCACGGCGATCGTCCCGGCGTCGGCGTCCTGCAGCCGGCCGATCATCGTCAGCAGCGTGGACTTGCCCGCCCCGTTGGGCCCCACGAGCGCGGTCACTCCCCCGGCCTGGATGTCCAGGTCCACGGGTCCGATGCACACCTCATCGCTGTGGCGCTTCACCACGCCGCGCAGCTCGATCACAGACGTCCCTTTCTCATCACGACGACCAGGAAGGTGATGCCGCCGATCAGCTCGATGACCACCGTGACCGCACCCCCCGCGTAGAACACGTGCCGCAGCACGAAGTAGGCGCTCGTGAGCACCGCGTACCCGGCCAGCGCCGCCACCGGGAGGATGAACCGGTGGTCGTGGGTGTCGACGAGGCTGTACGCCAGCGTCGCCACGAGGAAGCCGAGGAACGTCATCGGGCCCACGAGCGCGGTGGTCATGGCCATCAGCACGGAGACCAGCAGCAGCGTCACCATGAGCTCGCGCCGGTGGTGCAGGCCCAGGTTGGTCGCGGCGTCGGCGCCGAGCGCCACCGTGTTCAGGCGGCGGGAGCGCAGCCACAGCAGCGCGCACACGACGACGGCGATGGGCGCGGCGATCGCCACGTACTCGGTCCGGGCGTTGGAGATGTTGCCGAAGAGCCGCGCGCTCAGCAGGTCGAACGAGTTCGGGTCCAGCAGTCGCTGCATGAACGTGCTCAGCGCGGCCAGCCCGCCGCCCAGCACCACGCCCACGAGCAGCATCAGATGGACGCTGCCGTAGGGCCGGGAGAGCAGCCACGAGTACAGGGCCGTCGCCAGCGCCACCATGAGCGCGGCCTGGGCGAGGAACGGCCCCACCCCGGTCAGCACCGCGACGCCGGCGGCTCCCAGCACGTACACGGCGACGGTCGACACGGCCGTGTAGAGCGCCTCGAACCCCATGATCGAGGGCGTGATGATGCGGTTGCCCGTCACCGTGTGGAAGGTGACGGTCGCGAAGGAGTGGCACAGCGCCACGATGCCGATCACGCCCAGGGACTCCACGCGCATCCGCGCGATCATCCAGAACGCGCGCGAACCGGGTTCGGCCTCGTTGCCCCACAGCAGGATCCCGGCGGTGGAGAGCACGGCGACGGCGGCCAGCACGGCGACGACGACCGCATACCTCCGGCGGTCGGCGGCGGTGACGAACGCGCCGGACCGGCGCGGTGCGTCGGCCTCGACGGGCCCGGCCGCGGTGGCGCCGCCGGGCGGGGCGGGGATGCGACCCGGGGCGGTCGCGAGCGGCTCAGCCATGCTTGGCCTGCCTCAGCAGCAGGGCGAGGAACACGATCGCGCCCACGAGGCCCAGGATCAGCGAGATGGGCACCTCGAACGGGGCGATCACGGTGCGCCCGATCAGGTCGCAGACGATCACGATCCACACGCCGACCATGACCACCCAGGGCAGGTTCGTCCGCAGGTTGTCGCCGCGGACCATGGACACGAGGTTGGGGACCACGAGCCCCAGGAACGGGAGGGCCCCGATCACCACGGTGACCACGCCGGTGGCCACGGCCACCATGGCCACGCCGGTGAGGATCACGGCGTCGTAGTTGAGGCCGACGTTCGTGGCGACGTCCTTGCCGAGGCCGGCCACGGTGAAGCGGTCCGCGATGACGAAGACCGCCACGCACACGATCAGCACGAGGAAGAGCAGCTCGTACCGGCCGCGGACCACGGAGGTGAACGAGCCCGCGAACCACGCGCCCACCTGCTGCAGCATGTCCGTCTGGAGGGCGAGGAACGTCGACGCGGCGCCCACGACGGCGCCGAGCATGATGCCCACGATCGGCACGATGAGGGAGGACTGCAGGCGCACACGCCGCAGGAAGAGGAAGAACACGAGGGTGCCGACGAAGGCGAAGAGGATGGCCCCGGCCATCCGGGTCACCAGGCCCGCCCCCGGCACGAGCACCATGGTCACCAGCAGGCCGAGACCGGCCCACTCGGTGGTGCCCGTGGTGCTGGGCTCCACGAAGCGGTTCTGCGTCATGAGCTGCATGATCAGCCCGCACATCGCCATCGAGGCGCCGGCCAGCACGAGGGCGACCGTGCGCGGCACGCGCGTGATGGCGAACATCTCGCGTCCACCCTCCGCGCCGACGTCGTACACGCCCACGAACAGCGAGACCACGACGAGGACCGCGGTCACCACGATGCCGGCCAGCAGCGGCCAAGTGCGCTGCCAGCGGGTGCGCTCGGGCCGCAGGACGGCGGGCGGGACCCAGCAGACGCGGTCGCCCCGCCCCGGCTCCTCGAGCCGGGGCGGGGCGTCGGCGACGTGGTGACGCACGTCGAGAATCACTGCGCGCCTTCGAAGGCCTTCGCGAGGTCTTCCATGACGGTGGTGTGGTTCTGGATGTCCTCGGCGACGTAGAAGTCGGTGGGCAGGTACACGATGTTGCCCTCCTTCACCGCGGTCACGTCCTGGAGGGCCTCGGAGCGCTCGATCAGCTCGGCAGCGGTGGCGTTCTCCTCGCCGATGGCGGCGTCGCGGTCCATGACGATCAGCCAGTCCGGGTTCGACTTCGCGATGGCCTCGACGGAGATGTCGTCGCCCTGGTGGTTGTCGGTGCCCGACTGCTCGAGGGCCGGGGTCAGCTCCAGCATGTCGAAGAACGGGCCGATGGCGCGACCGGTGCTGGGCGCGACGTACGACAGTTCGCCGCCCGAGGCGATGAGGCCCATGACGGTCTGCTCGGGGTCGTAGGCGTCCTTGGCGCGCTGGGTGGCGGCGTCGAAGTCGGCGATGAGCTTCTCGGCATCGGCCTCGTGGCCGGTGGCCTCGCCCAGCAGGGTGGTCAGCTCCTTCAGGCCCTCGTCCATGGGGGTCTGCGTGACGTCGAAGTCCGTGTCCACGACGGCGGCGTCGCCGGTCAGCTCGTCGATCTCGGCCTTGCGCTCGTTGAACCGCTGGCCGTTGAACACGACGTCCGGCTCGGCGGTGACGAACAGCTCCATGTCCGGCTCCCGGTGGTTGCCGATGTCGGCGACCGAGTCGTCCTGGAGGTAGGAGGGCCCGCCCTCGCCCTTGTACATGATCTGCTTCGGTGCGGCCGACAGCTCGACGCCCCAGTCGTCCAGCGTGCGGAAGGCGCGGTTGTCCGTGGCGATGACGGAGTCGACCTCCTCCGGCAGGGTGACCTCGGCGCCGGACATGTCGGTGACGGTGACCCCGGCCGCGATGCCGCCCGAGGCGGCCGAGGAGCCGCCGGCGGCGCTCGCGGAGGCCGAGGACTCGCCGGAGGCGCTCGCGGAGGACGAGCCCGTGGCCGCGCCGCCGGCGGAGCAGCCGACGAGGGCGAGGGCCGCCACCGAGGTCAGGGCGAGACGGGCGAGGCGGGGGGCGCTGACGGAACGCGGCATGGTTCTCCTTCTGGGCGGCGGGGCTGCCCCGGGATGAGCAGTCGGGGTGGTGGGCGCGCTCCCGTGGAGGTGAGCCTTGCCTCAGTCGAATACCGTACACGAGGGTGCCGTAATCCCCCAACGGGGGTTCGACGGCTCCCGCCGCCCGGGGCCCGCGGCCTCGAGCCCCGTCAGTCCAACGGCGTCACCTCGAGGGCGAACCGCGACCGACCCACGCGCGCCAGCACGAGGGTGGCGTGCCGTCCGGCCCCGCCACGCCGGCCCGGCTTCGCCCCGCCGAGGACGGCGCGACGCACCTCCTCGGGCGTCTCGCGGATGCCCCGCTTCTTCACGTCCAGCCGGCCCACCCCGGTCTCCTTCGCCCAGCGCCGCAGGGAGGCCAGGTGGAAACCGTGCACCGCCTCGATCCGATGGGCGCGGGCCAGGCCGTCGTGCACGGGCTCGGGCGCGACGAGGTAGGCCAGGTGGGGGTCCAGCTGCCGCGTCGGCACGGGCCAGGACACGGCCAGGTCCGTCACGAGTCCGGCCCGGATGACCGCGCCGTCCGGTTCGTGCAGGACCGCGCCGACGAGCCCCGCCATGCCCTCCTCCCCCACGGCCTCGACCTCGGGCGAGTCGCCGAAGTCCGCGCCGGAGACGAGCTGCGCCGTCGTCGTCTCCCCACCCCGGACGGTCATGACGCGCGCCGCCCGCCGCACCCCGGGGCGGGCCGCCGCGTTGAACCACAGGGCGGCCTCCACGACGTCGCCGTCGACGCTCACCCACTCGGCCTCGGCGCCCTCCGGCACGGCCTCGTGCGGGAGCCCCGGGCCGAGCTTGACCCCGACCGGCACGCCCGTCGCGGCAATGTCCGTCACGACGCTCAGGGGCGGGGAGAACGCCTCGGGGTCGAACACGCGCGCGGACCCGCCCCCGCCGACCTGACGGCGGGCGGGGTCCAGCCACACCGCGTCCGCCTCGGCGGGCACGTGGGCGCGGGCCCAGGCCACGGCGTCGCCGTGCACCACACGCGCACCGCGGAGGCCGGCGAGGTTCACCTCGGCGGCCGCGGCGACGACGGCGTCCCGCTCCACCGCCACGACGTCCAGGCCCCGGTCGGCGAAGGCGCGCGCGTCCAGGCCGAGACCGCAGCCGAGGTCGGCGACGCACCGGGCCCCCGCGGCCGCCAGCCGGTCCGCGTGCAGGCCCGCGACCAGCGGGCGGGTGGCCTGCTCCAGGCCGTCGCGGGTGAACAGCATCCGGCGCGCCTGCCGCCCGAGGCGGGCCTCCGCCCGGGACCGCAGCGCGGCCTGGGTCAGCGCGGCGGCCACGCGCTCCGGAGGATGCCCGGCCGCACGCAGGCGGGAGGAGACCGCGAGCGCGTCGGCCTCCCGGTACCCGGCGAGGGAGTCGAGGAGCGCGCGGCCCTCCGGCTCGAGGACGGGGGTCAGGGCAGTGGCGTCCGCCTCCGAGGCGGCGGCCGTGGGGCGCGGCGAGCGGGAGCCGGGGCGGGGACGGGCCATGCGCCCCACCCTAGGTCCGAAGCGTGGACACCGGGCGCAGACCCGGCAGGGGCTTCTAGGATGGGCGGCATGACTCTGCCCTTCGCCGACTCCGCGCAGTCCACTCTCGGAATCGAGTGGGAGCTCGCGCTCGTGGACGCCGTGTCCGGCGAGCTGCGCTCCGAGGCCCCGGACCTGCTGCGCGCCCTGCATGTGACCGAGGGCCTCGCCGAGGACGACGTGAACCCGCACATGACCAGCGAGCTCCTGCAGAACACGGTGGAACTCGTCACGGGTGTGCACGAGCGCGTCGACGCCGCGACGGCGGACCTCGGCCGGATCGCCGCGCGCGTGGCCGACGCCGCGGCTGCGCGGGGCATCTCCCTGTTCTGCCAGGGCACGCACCCGTTCGCGGACGCGATCGCGCAGCCCTCGACGCCCAGTGAGCGCTACGACCGCATGCTGGATCTCACCCAGTACTGGGGTCGGCAGCTGCTGATCTTCGGCGTGCACGTGCACGTGGGCCTGGATGACGTCTCCAAGGCCATGCCGGTGGTGAACGGCCTGGTCAACCGCGTGCCGCACCTGCTCGCACTCTCGGCCTCCTCCCCCTTCTGGGCGGGCACGGACACGGGCTACCAGTCCCAGCGCACCCTCCTGTTCCAGCAGCTGCCCACGGCCGGCCTGCCGTTCCAGTTCCAGGAGTGGGAGGACTTCGAGCGCTGCGTGGCCCAGATGGAGCAGGTGGGCATGATCGCGGACGTCACCGAGTGCCGCTGGGACGTGCGGGCCGTGCCCCGCCTGGGCACGGTGGAGATGCGCGCGTGCGACGGCCTGGCCACGCTCGAGGAGATCGCCGCCGTGACCGCCTACACGCAGTGCCTCGTGGATGACCTGTCCGCGAGCCTGGAGCGCGGCGAGACGGTCGAGGTCCTGCCGCCGTGGCACGTGCAGGAGAACAAGTGGCGCGCCGCCCGGTACGGCATGGACGCCACCGTGATCGTGGACGCCCGGGGCACCCAGGTCCCGCTGGCGGAGCACCTGCCGGCGGAGATCGAGCGACTGACCCCGGTCGCCGAGCGGCTGGGCTGCGCGGCGGAGCTCGCCGGCGTCCAGGCGATGATCGACGACGGCGGCGCCGCGCGTCAGCGTCGTGTGGAGGCACAGGCCCTGGCCGGCCCGCCGGCCGCGGGTGAGGACACGGATGACGCGGTGGCCCCGCTGCGCGCGGTCGTGCTGGACGCCGCCGCCCGCACCCGCGCGTCGCTGGACGGCCGCGCCGGCTGAGCGGCCGCTCCCCCGGCGAGGCTGCGGCCCCGCCGCGCCTGCACGCTTCCGCCGGCCCGCCCGGCGCGGCTACGGTCGCACCATGCGAGCACTCACATGGCAGGGAAAGCGCAACGTCGCCGTCGAGGACGTCCCGGATCCTCGGATCCAGGAGCCGACGGACGCGATCATCGAGGTCACCTCGACCGGCATCTGCGGGTCGGACCTGCATCTGTACGAGGTCCTGGGGCCGTTCATGGACGCGGGAGACGTGATCGGCCACGAGCCGATGGGCATCGTCCGCGAGGTCGGGTCCGAGGTCACCCACATCCGGCCCGGTGACCGGGTGGTCGTGCCCTTCACCATCTCCTGCGGGCGGTGCTGGATGTGTCAGCGCGGGCTGCAGTCGCAGTGCGAGACCACCCAGGTGCGGGAGCAGGGCTCCGGCGCCGCGCTCTTCGGCTACTCCCGGCTCTACGGCTCCGTCCCCGGCGGACAGGCCGAGCTGCTGCGCGTGCCCCACGCGGACTACGGCCCCGTGAAGGTGCCGCACACCGGCCCGGATGAGCAGTGGCTGTTCCTCTCGGACGTCGTCCCCACCGCCTGGCAGGGGGTCCAGTACGCGAACGTCCCCGACGGCGGCACGCTCGCGGTGCTCGGCCTCGGCCCCATCGGCCAGCTGGCGGCACGCATCGGCGTGCACCTGGGGTACCGGGTGATCGGCGTCGACCCGGTCCCCGAGCGCCGCGCGATGGCGGCCCGGCACGGCATCGAGGTCCTGGACGCCGACGGCGGCGAGGCCGAGGTGCTCCGCGAGCGCACCGGCGGCCGCGGTCCCGACGGGGTCGTGGACGCGGTCGGCATGGAGGCGCACGCCTCCCCGGCGGGGCATGCGGCCCACACCGCCGTGGGCCTGCTGCCCGACGCGCTCGGCCGGGCGGCCATGAAGACCGCCGGCGTCGACCGCCTGAGCGCCCTCCACACCGCGATCGACGCGGTCCGGCGCGGCGGCACGGTGTCGCTCTCCGGGGTCTACGGCGGCATGAAGGACCCGATGCCGATGCTCACCCTGTTCGACAAGCAGGTCACCCTGACGATGGGCCAGTGCAACGTCCGTCGCTGGGTGGACGACCTGCTGCCCCTGCTCGACGACCCGTCCGACCCCCTCGGCGTGCTCGACCTGACCACGCACACCGCCTCGCTCGAGGACGCGCCCGCCCTCTATGAGACGTTCCAGAAGAAGGAGGACGGCTGCGTCAAGGTGGTACTGAAGCCGTGAGGATCGTCGTCCTGGGCGCGACGGGCAACGTCGGCACCGCTGTCCTGCACCGCCTCCAGGCCGCGGACGAGGTGAGCTCGATCGTGGGCGTGAGCCGGCGCGGCCCGGACCGGGCCGGAGCGCCCTACGAGGGCGTCGAGTGGCACCGCCTGGACGTGGCGGAGCCCACGGCGGCGGGGCGGCTGCGCGAGATCGTGACCGGCGCCGACGCCGTCGTCGACCTGGTGTGGGTGATCCGCCCCAACCGCGACCGCGACCACCTGCGCGCCGTCAACGTGGCCGGCAACGAGCGGGTGTTCCGGGCCGTGGCCGAGGCGGGCGTGCCCCACCTGGTCTACGCGTCCTCGGTGGGCGCGTACGGGCCCGGGCCGAAGGGCCGCGCCGTGCCCGAGTCCCATCCCACCACCGGGGTCCCCACCTCGCACTACGCCGAACAGAAGGCCGAGGTCGAGTCGATCCTCGACCGCGTGCAGGCCGAGCACCCCGAGCTGCTCGTGACCCGGCTGCGCCCCGGGCTGATCTTCCAGTCCGCCGCCGGGCCCGAGATCAAGGACTACTTCCTGGGAGACCTCGTCCCCGCCCGTCTGGTCGCCCGCCTGCGCACTCCGGTGCTCCCGTTCCCGCGGGGCCTGCGATTCCAGGCGCTCACGGCCCAGGACGTGGCGGACGCGTACTGGCGCGTGATCGTCCACCGGGCAGGCGGCGCCTTCAATGTGGCCGCCGACCCCGTGCTGGACGCGCACACCATGGGCACCGTCCTCGGGGCGCGCCGCATCCTGGAGCTGCCCGTGGGCCTGTTCCGCGCGGCCGCGGCGCTGAGCTACCGGGCACGGCTGCAGCCCACCGACCCGGGGTGGGTGGACATGGCCGCAGCGGTGCCCATCATGGACACCACGGCCCTGCGCGCCGCGACCGGTTGGTCCGAGACCACCGACGCCCGGGAGGCGGTCCGCCTCGTGCTCGACCATCTCGACGGTGCCGAAGGTCTGGGCAACGCCGGGCACCGCTCGCACTCGCCCATGGAATGAGGGCGATGACCTTCACCCGCCGGGCCGCCCTGACGGGCCTGCTCGGGGGCGCCGCCCTCGGGTTCACCGCCTGCACCTCCTCCGGCTACCCCGCCGACCCGGACGGCACCCTGGACCGCGTCACGGGCGGGGTGCTGCGCGCCGGCGTCGTGCACCACCCGCCCCACGTGGACGCCTCGGGCGCCGAGCCCGTCGGCCCCGAGCCCGACCTGATCCGCGGGTTCGCGGCGGCGCACGACGCACGCGTCGAGTGGACCGTGGCCGGGGAGGAGGCGCTCATGACCGCGCTGGAGAAGGGCGACGTGGACCTGGTGGCCGGCGGCCTGACGTCGGCGTCCCCGTGGACGTCGCACGCGAGCATCACCCGCGACTACGCCGAGGCGCAGGGTCCGGACGGCGAGCCGGTGAAGCTCGTGATGGCCGTGCCCCTGGGTGAGAATCAGATGCTCACGGCCCTCGAGGCGTACTTCGACCAGCACGCAGCGGAGGAGGCCCGATGACGCGGCGGGACACCCGGGAGACGGGGCCGAGCGGGCGCCGGTTCGGCGCCACGGAGCTGCCCCCGGAGATCGAGCGCGTGGTCCAGCAGGCCAAGCGGCTCGAATGGGTGACGCTGGGGGTGATCGTGGTCACGATCGTCCTCGTGGCGATCGTGATGGGCTCCTCGCAGGCCATGCGGGCCGCGTGGATCGAGGACCTGCTCTCCCTGATCCCGCCGATCGCGTTCCTCATCGCCCTGCGCGTGGCCCGCATGGCCCCGACGCGGGCCCGGCCCTACGGCTCTCACCGGTCCGTCGGGGTGGGGCACCTCGTGGCCGCCGTCGCCCTGTTCGTGATGGGCGTGGTCCTCGTCGGCGACTCCGTGCTGGGCCTGGTGACGGCGGAGCACCCGCCCATCGGCACGTTCGACCTGTTCGGGCACACCGTGTGGCAGGGCTGGTTCATGATGGCCGTGATGGCCCTGTCCGTGCCCGGGCCCATGATCCTCGGCCACAAGAAGCTCACGCTGGCCGAGCAGCTCCACGACCGCGTGCTGTACGCGGACGCGGACATGAACAAGGCGGACTGGCAGACGGGCGTGGCGACCATCGTCGGCGTGGCCGGCATCGGCCTGGGCTGGTGGTGGGCGGACTCCGCTGCGGCGATCTTCGTGGGCGTGAGCATCGTGCTGGACGGCTGGAAGAACCTGAAGGAGGCCGTCACGAACCTGGCGGATCGCCGCGCCGCCACGATCGACGGCGCCCGGCCGCACCCGCTCATCGACCGTGCCGAGCGGGTCGCCTGGGCGGAGCCGTGGGTGCGCCACGCGGGCGCCCGCGTCCGGGACGAGGGCCACGTGTTCCACGTCGAGATGTTCGTGGTGCCGCACGAGGGGGCGGACGTGACGGTGGGCCGCTGCTGCGCGCTGCGGGACGCGATCGCCGCCCTGGACTGGAAGCTGCAGGACGTCGTCGTCGCCCCGGTGGACGAGCTGCCCGCCGAGGTGCACGGCGGTCGGTCCGGGGAGCATCAGACGGGCGAGGAGTAGCCCGGGCCTCAGCCGGCCAGGAACCGGCCCTCGAGGGTGGCGAAGGTGATGCGCTCGACCTCGCGCCGCTGCTCCGCGGTCTTCTCACACAACCCGCGCATCTCGGCGGCATCGACCGCCGGCAGGTGCGGCGCCAGCTGCTCGAGGACGCGCCACATGGAGAGCTTGGCCTGGAGCATCCCCTGCAGCAGGTCCAGTTCGACCTGTGTCCAGCCGGAGCCGCGCGTGCGCAGCGCGTTCACGGGGTTGAGGCGTCCGCCGACCTCGGCCGCCGCGCCGGCGGCCCGGTCCACCAGCGGGGTGCGGAGGCCCAGTTCGCCGATGAGCGCCTCGAGGCGGTCCTGGTCCTCCTGGACGCCGTCGCCGATGCGGCGCAGCGCGGCCTCCTGCGGGGTGCCGGCCCAGGTCTGCTCGGCGGCGCGGAACGCCTTCACACCGGAGCGGGAGCCGAGCAGGTGCTGATTGAGGAAGTCCTCCAGCATCTCCTCGTCCACGGCGGCAGAGGTGGGCTCGGGGCGGGGGTGGTCAAGGCCGGTCACGGGCCCTGTCTACGGAACGCGTGGGCGTGGCGGCAAGAGGCCGGGCGCGGTCAGACGCTGACGATCTCGACCGGCTGTCCCGGGTCCGCGCCGAACCACGCGTCGGAGGGGGCGACGCCGTCGCGCACCAGACGAGCGCCGAGCGCGGCGACCATCGCCCCGTTGTCGGTGCACAGGGTCACGGGCGGGACGGTCAGCTCGATGCCGGCGGAGCGGCACCGGTCGGCGAGCAGGGCGCGCAGGCGCGAGTTCGCCGCGACGCCGCCGCCCAGCATCAGGTGGGTGAGCCCGTGCTCGCGGCAGGCGCGGACGGCCTTGGCGGTGATCACGTCCGCGACGGCCTCCTGGAAGGAGGCGGCGATGTCCGCGCGCGGCACCTCGAGGCCGCGGGCCTCGAACTGCTCCACGGCCCGGGAGACGGCGGTCTTCAGCCCGGAGAAGGACCAGTCGTGCCGGTGCGGGCCGGGCTCCTCGGCGCTGCCGACGAACTTGCCCGCGGTGAGCCCGCGCGGGAAGCGGAAGGCCGTCGGGTCGCCCTGGGCGGCGAGCCGGTCGATCACGGGGCCCCCGGGGTAGCCCGCCCCGATGAGCCGGGCGACCTTGTCGTACGCCTCGCCGGCCGCGTCGTCGATGGTCGAGCCCAGCAGCTCGACCTCGGAGCTGATCCGGCCCACGCGCAGGATCTCGGTGTGCCCGCCGGAGACCAGCAGCGCGCCCAGGTCCGCGGGCAGGTCGTCCCACTGCGCGGGCCGCACGCCGTCCAGCATGCCCACGCCCACGTGCGCCACGAGGTGGTTGATGCCGTAGAGGGGCGTGCCGAGGGCCGTGGCCAGCGCCTTCGCCCCCGCGACCCCCACCATGAGCGCGCCCGCCAGACCCGGGCCGGAGGTGACGGCGATCGCGTCGAGGTCCGCGAGGGTGACGTCGGCGGTGTCCAGGGCGCGGCGGATCGTGGGCACGAGGGCCTCGAGGTGGGCGCGGGCGGCGATCTCCGGGATCACGCCGCCGAAGCGCACGTGCTCCTCCACGGAGGAGGCGACCTCGTGGGCCAGCAGAGCGGTGCCGCGGACGACGCCGACGCCGGTCTCGTCGCAGGAGGACTCGATGCCGAGCACGAGGGGGGCTGCGGTGGCGGTGGGCATGGGCTCCAGTCTAGTGAGCGGCCCGGTCACAGGGCCTTGCGCATGATCACGGCGTCCTCGCCGCCCGGGTAGTAGCGGCGGCGCACATGCAGCTCCTGGAATCCGTGGCGCGCGTAGAGCCGCCGGGCGGCGGCGTTGGAGGCCCGGACCTCGAGCATGAGGGCGCTCGCGCCGCGCACCGTGGCCTCCGCGGCCATCCAGCGCAGCTGGGCCGCGCCGATCCCCCTTCCCTGCGCCGCGGCGACGGTGCCCACGGTCTGCACGTCGGCGACGTCGCCGACCACCATGATCCCGCCGTAGCCGACGATCTCGCCGGGGGCGGGGCCGTCGTCGTCCGCGGAACCGGGCGCGGCCACGTCGCGGACGACCACGCGGTAGTCCCGGGTGGGCGGGCGGCCGTGCGCGTCCCGTCCGCCGGCGGGGCCGGTCTGGGCGAGCTCCTCCTCGTAGAAGTGCGCGGGCCAGGCGTCGAGCGGGAAGAGCGTGGCCTCGTGGGCGAGCACCTCGGGGACGTCCCACACGGTCATGGGGCGCAGAAGGTACCCGGGCGGCAGCCCGTGCTCATCCTCGACGGGGCGCCCGTCACTGGTCGGGGCCGGCTCGGCCGGGCTCACGCGCCCGCCCGCTTGCGGGGGCCGGGGACCTTGGCGTCGGACTCGCGCAGGTAGAGCGGCTCGGCCGGCACGAGACCGCGGCCGCGCCGCAGGGCGAGCTCAGCCACCTGCCCCACCCCGACGGCGGACGGCGTGGCCGTCTCCCAGCCCGGCACCGCGCGCAGCGCCTCGGGGTAGAGCCCGGCCCCCGCGCCGTAGACGGGCAGCGGGGTGACCTCGTCCGCCGGCGAGACGAAGGGGCCGTGCAGCAGGGTCGACTGCCCGCCGACCTGCGCGTAGTGGGCCCAGTAGACCTCGCGGCGGCGGGCGTCCGTGGCGACCACGAACTCCTCGATCCCGTGGCGGAAGGCGTCGACGCCGGCCGCGTGGGCGAGCGCGTCGAGGCTGCGGACCCCGTGCACGGGCACGTCCCAGGCCAGGCCGAGGGCGGCCGCCGTCGCCAGGCCCGCGCGCAGCCCCGTGAAGGGTCCGGGGCCGACGCCGACCGCGAGCGCGTCCAGCGCGGTGCCGGTGACGCCGGCCTCGCCGAGCACGGTCTGCACCGCGGGGGCGAGCACCTCGGCGTGGGCGTGGGTGTCGTCCGTGGCCCAGCGCGCGAGCTCCTCACCGTCCCGCAGGACGGCGACGGAGGCGGCGGCGGAGGAGTCGATCGCGAGGAGCAGGGCCATGGCCGCCAGTCTACGGAAGCACGACGCCGGCCCAGCGCGGGCCGCGGCCGGTCACGACGGCAGTACGCAGCTCCTCGGCCTGGCCCCCGTCCTCGTCGGAGAAGTCGGTGACGATGCCGTCCTCGCCCTCCCCCGCCGAGGCCGCGGGGGCGTCCTCACCCCCGCGGGCCCGGACGATCTCGATGTCCAGCCACGAGGCGTCCGGGTCCTCGGGGAACCCGGCGAGGGACTCGGCCATGCCCCGGCCCCACTCGACGACGGTCACGGAGCGGTCCACGCTCGCGTCCAGGTCGAGGTCCGTGAGCTCCCCCGCCGAGCGCAGCCGGTACGCGTCCACGTGCACGAGGTCCGGGGTGCCCGCCGGGGCGTCGGCCGGGGCGGGGTGGACGCGGGAGAGGACGAACGTCGGCGAGACCACACCGGAGGCCACGCCGAATCCGCTGGCCAGCCCCTGGGTGAAGGTCGTCTTGCCCGCGCCGAGGTCGCCCGTGAGGATCAGCACGTCGCCGGTGCGGAGCACCCCGGCGAGGGCGCGGCCGAACGCCCGGGTGCCGTCGGCGCCCTCGAGCGGGACCGTCGCCGTCAGCACGGGCTCCGGCAGGGTCGGGCCGGGGGCGGGGATCTCGTGGTCGCTCATGGGCGGGCCTCCTGGGTCGGCGTGGGGTCCACGTGCTGCCGGTCCACGCGGCCTCCGATGCGGGTCACCAGCTCGTAGTTGATCGTCCCGGCGGCCGCGGCCCACTCCTCCACCGGAATGCCAGAGGCCGGTCCGAACAGCTCGACGGCGTCGCCGGGCGCGTCCGCGGCGTCCGGGCCGAGGTCCACCACGAACTGGTCCATCGCGACGCGGCCCACCACGGGGACGTTCCGGCCGCCGACGTGGACGCGCGTGCCCTCGACGACGCGCGGGACGCCGTCGGCGTAGCCGACGGGCACGAGCCCGAGCGTGGTGGGCTCCGCCGTGACGTGGCGGAACCCGTAGGACACGCCCTGCCCGGCGGGGACGGCCTTGACGTTGGCCAGGACGGTGACGAGGGACATGGCCGGGCGCAGCCCGAGCTCGGCGGCGGTGACGTCCGCGAACGGGGAGAGCCCGTACAGGCCCAGGCCGACGCGCACCATGTCCAGGTGCGTGTCCGGCCGGGCGAGGGTGGCCGGCGTGTTGGCCAGGTGCCGCAGCAGTGGGTGGCCGAGCGTCTCGGCGGCCTCGGCGGCCATCCGTTCGAACCGCAGCAGCTGCGCCGTGGTCTCGGCGGCCCGGTCCGGCTCGTCCGCCACGCCGAGGTGGGAGAACACGCCCTCCACCCGCACGAGGCCCGCGGCCTCGAGCTCGGCGGCACGCGCGACGAAGGCGGGCCACCGCTCGGGCGTGCAGCCGTGGCGGCCCAGGCCGGTGTCCGCCTTCAGGTGCAGGACCGCGCGGGCCTCGGGTCCGGCCCCGCCGCGGGCCCGCAGCCCGCGGACGGCGTCGGCGACGGCGTCGAGGTCCCAGCCCGAGACGCCGAGGGTCACCTCCGCCTCCACCGCGGCGGCGAAGTCCGTGGCCCCGGTGTGCAGCCACGCGAGCACGGGCAGGCGCACCCCCGCCGCGCGCAGGGCCAGGGCCTCGCGCACGTGGGCCACGCCGAGCCGGTCCGCGCCGGCGGCCGCGGCGGCGCGGGCGACGGCCACCGCGCCGTGGCCGTAGGCGTCGGCCTTGACGACGGCGGTCAGCAGCGGCCGGCTGCCGTCGGGGCGGCGGATCCGCTCCTGCAGCACGCCCACGTTGTGCCGGACGGCCGCCAGGTCGATGCGTACGGCGCGCTCGGTGTCCGCCGGGGCCACGTCGGCGCGGCTCATCGGACGGCCTCCGGCTCGGCGTCGTCCGGCCACCACAGGCGCGCGACGCGCGCGCCCAGCGCGGCCGGCAGCGTGGCCGTGGTGATCCGCCCGGCGCGGGCCTGGTCGGCCCCGGCCCGGGCATGCAGCCAGGCGGCGGCGGCCGCGAGCCGGGCCGTGGGCGCCGGGCCCGGATCCTCCCCGGCCCGGCGCGCCCGCGAGCGCCGCGCCACGTCCGCGGCCAGGACGGCGCCGATCGCCCCGGAGAGCACGTCGCCGGTGCCGCCCATCGCGAGGTCGGGCCCGCCGCCGGTCACGACCCACGCCTCGCCGTCCGGGGCGACCACGAGGGTGCGCGGGCCCTTGAACAGGACCGTGGCGCCGTGTTCGGACGTCCACGCCCGCAGCGCGGCGAGCGGGTCGGCGGCGTCGGCACCGTCCGCGGGGACGCGCTCGCGCAGGCGGGACCACTCCCCGGCGTGCGGCGTCAGGACCACGGGCGTGCCGGCCGCGCGCAGCGACCGCAGCTCGGCGGCGGTGACCAGGTCCAGGGCGGAAGCGTCGGCGACCAGGGCCGCCTCCGGCCGCTCCTCGAGCGCGGCGAGGACGCCGGCCCAGCGCCGCCGCGCGTCGTGCTCGGTGTCCAGGCCGGGGCCGGCCACCCAGGCGTCCGCGCGCGACGGCTCGGGCCCCTCCGCCGAGACCAGCGCCTCGGGGTGGGCGGCGAGCACCAGGTCCCGGGTGGTCTGCGGGCCGGCATGGTGCACCATGCCCGCGCCCGTGTGCAGCGCGCCCGCGCTCGCGAGCACGGCGGCCCCCGGGTAGCGCTCCGATCCGGCGACGACGGCCACCACGCCGCGCGTGTACTTGTGGGCCTCGGCCGCGGGGGCCGGGTGGGCGGTCCGTGCGGCGGCCTCGTCCATCACGCCCAGCCGCGCGGCCGGCGACGTCGGCAGGTGCGGTCCCAGCCCGATGTCCACCACGTGCACGGTGCCCGCGCGCGCCGCCCCCTCCCCGAGGACGAGACCGGACTTGAGGGCGCCGAACGTCACGGTCGTGTCCGCGCGGAGGGCCTCCCCCCGCACCTCGCCGGTGTCCGCGTCCACGCCGGAGGGCACGTCGCACGCCAGCACGAGCGCCTCCGCCGGCAGCGCGCGCGCCGCAGCGGGCAGCTCATACTCGCCGGTGAAGCCCGTGCCGAGCACGCCGTCCACCACGAGCGCGGCCTCGGGCGGCACCGCGTCGGCGCGGCGTCCCCCGGCCGCTCGCAGCGCAGCCCAGCCCTCGGCGTGCCAGCGCGGGGCGCCGTCGTCGTCCCGGCGGACGGGCACGGCGACCGCGGCCACGCCCCGGCCGCGCAGGAAGGCGAGGGCGAACAGCGCGTCCCCGCCGTTGTTGCCGGGCCCGACGAGGGCGGCCACGGTCGCCCCGGCCACCGGGCCGCGCTCACGCAGCAGGGCGGCGGCGTGCTCGGCCAGGGCCCAGGCGGCGGCGCGCATCAGCTCCGGGCCGCGCCCGGCCGCGAGCAGGGGCTCCTCGGCCGTGCGCACGGCCGAGCCGGTCACGGCGATGCGGGTCAGGTCATCGGCGGTCATGCGGACTCCTCCTCGGCCGCGCGGCGTTCGGCGACCACGTAGGCGGTGGCGACGTCCCCGTCATGGCTGAGGGAGAGGTGCCAGTGGGTGATGCCCAGGGCCTCGGCCTGGGCCTGCACGGTGCCGGTCAGGTGCACGGTGGGGCGGCCGTCGCCGTGGTCCGGGCGCGGGATCCAGCAGTGGTGCCACATCATCCCGGGCGGGGCGCCCATGGCCTTGGCGATCGCCTCCTTGGCGGCGAAGCGCGCGGCCAGCGAGCGCAGCGGCAGGTCCCGCTCATACTCGGTGAACAGGCGTGCGCGCAGCGCCGGGGTGCGCTCGAGCTGCGCCCGGAACCGCGGGACGTCCACCACGTCCACCCCCACGCCGACGATCACGCCGCCCCCGCCCGCCGGGCGCCCACGACGACGGCGCCGGCCTCGTCCCCGACGGGCTGCCCGCGCAGTCGCTTGGCCAGGTCGAGCGGCCACTGCAGCACGCCGGGCAGCTGCTGGTCGCAGCCCGGCGTGAGCATCGCCTTCCCGTAGGCCAGCACGCCGTAGACGCCGTGCTGCAGGCGGCCGAGCCGGTCGAAGCCGGCGTCGAACGCGTACAGGGACACACGGCCCTCCTCGGGGGTGAAGCACCGCTCCGCCAGCAGCCGCGCGCGCTCCACGTGCTGGTGGAAGGTGAGCACGCCCAGGTGGTGCAGGCCGAGCTCGCGCATGCGTTCGCCCGCGTGGATGACCTCGCCCTGGGTGGTCACCGGATCGGGCGCGAAGCACTCGACGGTGACGCCGGCCAGCCGCGGGTCGCGCTCCTCCGGGCCGCCGCACAGCTTCTCGTGCCCGTCCGGCCCCAGGTACGCGGAGACGAAGAGCCGGTCGGTGAGGCCGGACGCGGCGAGCTCGATCGCGGCGTCGTAGACGCGGGGCTGGCTGTAGAGGACGAGGAGGGCGTCCACACGCGGTGCGTCGTCCGGGTGCGGGTCCGTCACGGCGTGCGTGGCCCACCCCGCGCCGAAGGCCAGTGCCAGCGCCGCCAGGGTGGCCACGGTGGCGCAGAGGGCCCGCGCCCACCGCGGCAGGCCACGGCGGACGCGCCCCCGGTCGACCCGCTCGTTCATGCGCCCTCGGGCACCTGCCGCAGCACGACGGTGGAGCGGGCCGGGAGCTCAAGCACGTCCCCGGCACGCACGCGGGGGCGGGTGCCGTCCGGGGCGACGTGGGACGAGGTGTCCACGACGACCTCCCACTCCGCCGGGAACGTGGGCCCGGGCAGGGTGTACGGCACGGGCTCCCACCACGCGTTCATGAGGACGTAGAAGTCCCGGTAGGGCTCCTCCCCTTCCTCGTCCCCGCGGGTGAGCATGTGCCCGTTGAGGTAGAAGCCGATCGACCGGGCCTCGGCGCCCCAGTCGTCCTCCGTCTTGGCGGTCGCGTCCGGCTCGAGCCACACGATGTCCGGCAGGGGCGCCTCGACGTCGCGGGCCGCGGGGCGACCGTCGAAGTGGTGGCGACGGCGGAACACCGCGTGGTCACGGCGCAGCGCGATCAGGTCGCGGGTGAACGCCACGAGCGAGTCGTCCATGGCGGACCAGTCGATCCACGAGATCTCGTTGTCCTGGCAGTAGACGTTGTTGTTGCCGCCCTGGGTGCGGCCCAGCTCGTCGCCGTGGCTGATCATGGGCACGCCCTGGCTGATCAGCAGGGTGGCCAGGAAGTTGCGGCGCTGGCGGGCGCGGAGCGTCACGACCTCGGGGTCGTCGGTCTCCCCCTCCACGCCGCAGTTCCACGAGCGGTTGTGCGCCTCGCCGTCGTTGTTGTCCTCGCCGTTGGCCTCGTTGTGCTTCTCGTTGTAGGAGACGAGGTCGCGCAGCGTGAAGCCGTCGTGGGCCGTGACGAAGTTCACGGACGCACCGGGGCCGCGCCCGTCCCCCTCATACAGGTCGGCCGAGCCGGTCAGGCGGGTGGCGAACTCGCCGAGGGTGCCGGGCTCGCCGCGCCAGAAGTCGCGTACCGCGTCCCGGTACATGCCGTTCCACTCGGACCAGAGGCCGGGGAAGTTGCCCACCTGGTAGCCGCCCCAGCCCACGTCCCACGGCTCGGCGATGAGCTTGACGGTGCGCAGCACCGGGTCCTGGCGGACCACGTCGAAGAACCCGGAGAACATGTCCGGGCCCTGCTCCCCCTCCACCCGGGTGAGGGTGGTGGCCAGGTCGAACCGGAAGCCGTCCACGTGCATCTCGGTGACCCAGTAGCGCAGGGAGTCCATGACCAGCTGGAGGGCCTTGGGGCTGGAGAGGTCCACCGAGTTCCCGGTGCCCGTGTAGTCCATGTAGTGCCGCTCGTCACCCTCGACGAGGTGGTAGTAGCCGGCGTTGTCCAGCCCGCGCAGGCTGAGCATGGGGCCCTTGTCGTTGCCCTCGGCCGTGTGGTTGTAGACCACGTCGAGGATCACCTCGAGACCAGCGGCGTGCAGGTCCTTCACCATCTGCTTGAACTCGCGGACCTGGCCGCCCACCTCCGAGGAGGAGGCGTAGGCGGCGTGCGGGGCGAAGAAGCCGAGCGTGTTGTAGCCCCAGTAGTTGCTCAGCCCCTTCTCCTGCAGGGTGGCGTCGTTGACGAACTGGTGCACGGGCATCAGCTCGACGGCGGTCACCCCGAGCTCGGTCAGGTGGCGGACCACCTCCGGGTGGGCCATGCCCGCGTAGGTGCCGCGCAGCTCCTCGGGGACGGCGGGGTGCAGCTTGGTCATGCCCTTGACGTGGGTCTCGTAGATCACCGTGTCCGTGAGCTCGACGGCGGGTGGGGCGTCATCGCCCCAGTCGAAGTCTTCGGCGACGACGACGCCGAGCATGCTCGTGCCCAGGTTGTCCGAGGTGTCGATGCGGTCCGGCTCGTCGAAGTCGTACGAGTGGTGCTGCTGGCCCCACTCGTAGTCGCCGGTGAACGCCCGCGCGTACGGGTCCACGAGGATCTTGGCCGGGTTGTGCCACAGGCCGCGGGCGGGGTCCCAGGGGCCGTGCACGCGGTAGCCGTAGCGCTGCCCGTGGCCGATGCCCGCCACGTGGGCGTGCCATGTGGTGCCGTGCCGCTCCTCGAGAGGGATGCGCGTCTCCGTGCCGTCGTCGGCGACGAGGCACAGCTCGACCGCCTCCACCTCGCGGGAGACCGCGAGGGCGAAGTTGGTGCCGGTCTCGTCCACGGTGGCCCCGAGGGGGTACGGCTGGCCGATCTCCACTGTGTGCATGACTCTCCGGGGTCTCGTCGTGCGGCCCGCCGGGTGCGGCGGGCCTCCTCGGGGAGTCTACTGGGGCGGGAGGACACCGTCCCGGACGCGTCGCGGGCCCGGCCGCTGTGTGGCGGCCGGGCCCGGCAGGAGAGGTCTCGGTGGCCTCAGCGGCGGATCACTCCACCGTGACGGACTTGGCGAGGTTGCGCGGCTGGTCCACGTCGTAGCCCTTCGCCGTGGCGAGCTCGAGGGCGAAGATCTGCAGCGGGACCGTGGTCAGCAGCGGCATGAGCATCGGCTGGGTCTCGGGGACCTCGAAGACGACCTCGGCCTGGCCGCGCACGGCCGCGTCGCCGCGCTCGGCGACGGCGAAGGTGCGGGCGCCGCGGGCGCGGACCTCCTGGATGTTCGAGACCACCTTGGCGTGCAGCGAGTGACGGTCCAGGGGCGAGGGCATGACCACGAAGACCGGCTGGCCGTCGTCGATCAGGGCGATCGGGCCGTGCTTGAGCTCGCCCGCGGCGAAGCCCTCGGCGTGGATGTAGGCGAGCTCCTTGAGCTTGAGCGCGCCCTCCATGGCCACCGGGTAGCCGACGTTGCGGCCGAGGAACAGGACGGAGGTGGCGTCGGCCATCGAGCGGGCGAGCTCCTTGACCTGGTCCTTGGCGGCGAGGATCTCCTCGATCTTGCCGGGGATCGCCCCGAGGTCCGCCAGGATGTCCTTGATCTGGCCGCTGAACAGCTTCTTGTTCAGCTGGGCCAGGTACAGGCCCAGCAGGTAGGCGGCGGTGATCTGCGCCAGGAACGCCTTGGTGGAGGCGACGGCGATCTCGGGGCCGGCGTGCGTGTAGAGCACGGCGTCCGACTCGCGCGGGATCGTGGAGCCGTTGGTGTTGCAGATGGACACGGTGCGGGCGCCCTGCTCCTTGGCGTAGCGGACCGCCATGAGGGTGTCCATGGTCTCGCCGGACTGGGAGATGGACACCACGAGGGTGTGCGGGTCGATGATCGGGTCGCGGTAGCGGAACTCGTGGGAGAGTTCCACCTCCACGGGGATCCGGCACCAGTGCTCGATGGCGTACTTGGCCACCGTGCCCGCGTAGGCGGACGTGCCGCACGCCAGGACGATGATCTTGTCGACCGCCTTGAGCTCCTCGGGGTCGATCCGCAGCTCGTCCAGCGTCAGGGTGCCGGTGGCGTCCGTGCGGCCCAGCAGGGTGTCCTGCACGGCCTGGGGCTGGTCGTGGATCTCCTTCTCCATGAAGGTCTCGAAGCCGCCCTTCTCCGCGGCCGAGGCGTCCCAGTCCACGGTGAAGCGCTTGCCCTCGGCGGGGCCGCCCCGGAAGTCCGAGATCTCGACGGCGTCGGCCGTGATGGTCACGACCTGGTCCTGCTCGAGCTCGATGGCCTCGCGGGTGAAGTCGATGAAGCCGGAGACGTCCGAGCCGAGGAAGTTCTCCCCCTCGCCCAGGCCGACGACGAGCGGCGAGTTGCGGCGCGAGGCCACCACGCGGTCGGGGTGGTCCACGTGCACGGCCAGCAGGGTGAAGGCACCCTCGAGGCGCTGGGAGGCCAGCTGCATGGCGCGGGTCAGGTCCTGGCCGGCCGCGTTCCGATAGACGTCGGCGAGCAGGTGGGCGGCCACCTCGGTGTCCGTCTCGGAGAGGAACTCGACGCCCTTGGCGAGCAGCTCCTCGCGCAGCTCGGCGTAGTTCTCGATGATGCCGTTGTGGATGAGCGCCAGCCGGCCCTCGTCCGCCACCTGCGGGTGGGCGTTGCGGTCGGTGGGGCCGCCGTGGGTGGCCCACCGGGTGTGGCCGATGCCGACGAGGCCGGTGGGGGTGGGGTGCTCGGCGAGCTCCTCGGCGAGGTTGGCGAGCTTGCCCGCCTTCTTCCGGTGGTACAGCTGACCGCCGTCCACCACGGCCACACCGGCGGAGTCGTATCCGCGGTATTCAAGACGACGCAGGCCCTCCATCAGGACGTCGAGAGCGCCGTGCTCACGATCCGACTGGGGCTGGCCGATGTATCCGACGATTCCGCACATGCGCACGAGAATACCGGGCCGGACCCGACTTCGGCGCACGGCGGGCCGGGTCACTCCGTCCGGGACGAGAACCCCGCGGGGTTGGCCTCCTGCCAGGCCCAGAGGTCCCGCACCATCGCGGTCACATCGCGTCGGGCGTGCCAGCCCACCTCGGCGCCGATCGCGTCCACGGCGGCGCACGACTCGGCGATGTCCCCGGGCCGGCGCTCGACCACGCGGTAGGGGATGCGGCCGCCCGTGACCGCCTCGAAGGCGCGCACCATCTCGAACACGGTGACGCCCTCACCCCGGCCGATGTTCCAGACCCGGGTCGTCGTACCGCCCCCGGTCGCCACCCGGGCCGCGAACCATTCGAGCCCGGCCACGTGCGCCTCCGCGAGGTCCATCACGTGGATGAAGTCGCGCACGGCGCTGCCGTCGCGCGTGTCGAAGTCCGCGCCGAACACCCGCAGCTCGGGGTACGCGCCGGAGGCCACCCGCGCCACGAAGGGCATGAGGTTGGCCGGCACCCCGCTCGGGTCCTCCCCCAGCCGCCCGGAAGGATGCGCGCCGACCGGGTTGAAGTAGCGCAGCATCGCCAGTCCGCCGCCGTCGACCGTGGCGCAGACGTCGCGCAGCACCTGCTCCGCCATGAGCTTGGAGTGCCCGTAGGGCGAGACCGGGTCCGTGGCGGCGTCCTCGGCGACCGGCACCGGCGCGCGGTCGCCGTACACGGTCGCGGAGGAGGAGAACAGGACCGTGCGGGCGCCGGCCGCGAGCGCGGCCTCGGCGACGGCGGCCGTGCCGCCCACGTTCACGTCGTAGTAGGCGGCGGGGCGGGTCATCGACTCGGTGGGCGACTTCAGCCCGGCGAAGTGCACGAGTGCGGCCGGGCCGAAGTCCGCGAGCGCCCCGCGGTAGTCCTCGGGGCGGCGGATGTCGGCCACGTGCAGGCGCAGCCGCGACCCGCCCAGACGCGTTTCGGCGAGCTCGGCGACGCGCTCGAGCGACGTCGTCGTCGCCGTGACCAGGCTGTCCAGGACGAGGACGTCGTGGCCCGCCTCGAGCAGCGTGAGCACGGTGTGGGATCCGAGGTATCCGGCACCGCCGGTCACGAGAACGCGCATGGGCCGATCCTATCCGGGCCCTGTGACGTCACGCGGGGGCCCGCTCCGGGCGGGCCGCGGCCATAATGGATCGGGTGACCTACACCCCCCCGACCTCCGAGCTGCCCCTCGTGGGCCCCGAGGAGCCCGCGGACGCCGTGCCCGACGGCCACCAGCGCTCCCCCTTCGTGGAGCTGGACCGCCAGACCTGGGCCCGTCTCGCCTCGGAGATGGCGCAGCCCTTCGACCAGGCGGACGTGGAGCGTCTGCGCGGCCTCGGCGAGCATCTGTCCCTGCGCGAGGTTGCCGAGGTCTACCTTCCGCTCTCGCGCCTGCTGAGCATCAACGTGGAGGCCTCCGCGGCCCTGCGCAGCGCGACCAACGCGTTCCTCGGCGAGCGGACGGGGCGCACCCCGTACGTGATCGGGGTGGCCGGGTCGGTCGCCGTCGGCAAGTCGACGACGGCGCGCGTGCTCCAGGAGATGCTGCGCCGCTGGCCGACCACACCGCGCGTCGAGCTGGTCACCACGGACGGCTTCCTGCACCCCAACGCGGTGCTGCACGAGCGCGGCATCATGTCCCGCAAGGGCTTCCCCGAGTCCTACGACCGCCGCGCGCTGCTGCGCTTCATGGCGGACGTCAAGTCCGGGGCGCAGGAGGTGCGCGCGCCCGTGTACTCGCACATCACCTACGACATCGTGCCGGGCGAGGAACAGGTGGTGCACCGTCCCGACGTGCTGATCGTGGAGGGACTCAACGTGCTGGCCCCGCCGCGCACCCGGGCCGACGGCACCGCCGGGCTCTCCGTCTCCGACTTCTTCGACTTCTCGGTGTACGTGGACGCGCGCGCGTCCTGGATCCGGTCCTGGTACATCGACCGGTTCATGGGTCTGCGCTCGGGGGCCTTCGCCGACCCGCGCAGCTACTTCCACCGGTACTCCTCCCTGTCGGACGCCGAGGCTCAGGCGACGGCCGAGTCCATCTGGGACTCCATCAACGGCCCGAACCTCGAGCAGAACGTGCGCCCGACCCGCGGGCGCGCCCGGCTGGTGCTCACGAAGAACGCGCACCACGAGGTGACCCGCGTGCTGCTGAGGAAGGTCTGATCCATGCGTCGCACCCTCCCCTTCGCCGCGCTGGCCGCGCTCGCGCTGCTCGCGGCCGGCTGCGGCACGCCCGCCGCGGGCCCGTCCTCGGCGACGCCGGCTTCCGGCTCCTCGAGCGCGGCCGCGTCGTCCCGCGCCGCCTCGAGCACGACGCCGTCGTCGGGCACGCACGCCGACCCGGCCGCCCTCGACGTCGTCGTGAACAAGACCCGCCCCGTGGCCCCGCCCGACTGGGCGCCCTCGGATCTGGTGGCCGTGCCCGGCAGCGAGCTGTCCCTGCGCGCGGAGGCCGCGACGGCGGCCGGTGACCTGCTGGATGCCGCCGCGGCGGCGGGCCACCGCCTCACCACCCTGAGCGCCTACCGCTCGTACGACTACCAGGTCCGGACGTACGGCCACTGGGTCGACGAGCTGGGCCGCGCCGAGGCCGACCGCGTCTCGGCGCGTCCGGGGTACTCCGAGCACCAGACCGGCCTGGCCTGGGACGTGGGCGACGCCGCGACCCCCGCGTGTGACCTGGAAGCGTGCTTCGGCGACACCGCCGCGGGCCGCTGGGTGGCCGCGCACGCCGCCGAGTACGGGTTCGTCATCCGCTATCCCGCCGGGGCCGAGGACGTGACGGGCTTCGCCCACGAGCCGTGGCACCTGCGCTACGTCGGGTCCGCGGAGGCGGCCCGGGTCGAGGCGGCCGGCGGCGTCCTCGAGACCGCGTGGGGCCTGCCTCCGGCGCCGGACTACGCGGACTGAGACGCACGACTCGCTCGACGGTGTACCGCGCCGAATTCGCCACACGTAGGATTCTCCCCATGCTCCAGGGATTCAAAGACTTCATCATGAAGGGCAACGTCCTCGACCTGGCCGTCGCCGTCATCATCGGCGCCGCCTTCGGCAAGATCGTGAACGCGCTCGTCGAGGCGGTCCTCATGCCGCTCATCGCCGCCGCCGTGGGCTCGCCGAACTTCGACTCGTTCGCCGTGCTGACGGTCAACGGCAACGACGTGAAGTTCGGTGTGCTGCTCACCGCGATCGTCAACTTCCTGCTCATCGCCGCGGCCGTGTACTTCGCCATCGTGATGCCGATGAACAAGATGGTCGAGGCCCGCAACCGCCGCCTCGGCATCGACCCCGCCGAGGAGGAGGTGCCCGCCGACGTCGCCGTGCTCACCGAGATCCGCGACCTGCTCGCCGAGCGCCGCGGCGGCCCCACCTCCGGGACCACCACCCTCTGATCTCCCCCTGTCCGACGCCGAAGGGCCCGGGACGACTCACGCGAGTCGCCCCGGGCCCTTCCTTCATGCCCTCGGCGGCACCGGGGCCGTGCCCTCAGGGCCGCGACGTCGTCCGGTCCGCGCTGGACCCGGCGTCCGGGGCGACCTCCGAGTCCTGCCGGTCCGGATCCAGGCACGGCAACCACTCCACGGGGGCGCTCTGCCGCGCACACACGGGCGCGTCCACGGCGAGGAACGCGGCCGACCACAGGACCGCCAGCCCCGCGAGCAGCCCCGCGAACAGGGTCCAGCGGCGGGGCCGGGGGGCCGCGTCCGACGTCATCGGTCCGGTCAGTCGTGCAGGCGCAGCTCGCGCTGCACGACGTCGGCCAGCACCTGGGCCTCCCGGCCGGCGGTCTCCTCGTCCGGGGCCTCGACCATGACGCGCACGACCGGCTCCGTGCCCGACGGGCGCAGCAGCACGCGGCCGGTCTCGCCGAGGCGGGCCTCCGCCTCGGCCACCGCCGCCTGGACGGCCTCGTCCTCGGCGGCGCGGGACTTGTCCACGCCGCGCACGTTCACGAGGACCTGGGGCAGCCGGTCCATCACCGCGGCCAGCTCGGAGAGCGGGGTGCCGGTCTCGGCGACGCGCGAGGCGAGCTGCAGGCCGGTGAGGACCCCGTCGCCGGTGGTGGCGTGGTCCGAGAAGATCACGTGGCCGGACTGCTCGCCGCCGAGCGAGTAGTCGCCGAGCTTCATGCCGGCCAGGACGTAGCGGTCGCCCACCTGGGTCTCGACGAGCTGGACGCCCTCCCGGCCCATGGCCAGCTTCAGGCCCAGGTTGGACATGACGGTCACGACCAGGGTGTCGTCGCGCAGGACGCCGCGGTCCTTGAGGGCCACGGCCATGACGCCCATGATCTGGTCGCCGTCGACGACCTCGCCGCGCTCGTCCACGGCGAGGCACCGGTCGGCGTCGCCGTCGTGCGCGATGCCGAGGTCCGCGCCGTGCTCGCGCACGGCCGCCTGGAGCTTCTCGAGGTGGGTGGAGCCGTAGCCGTCGTTGATGTTGAGTCCGTCCGGGGACGCGCCGATCACCACGACCTCCGCGCCGGCGGCGCGGAACGCCTCGGGCGAGCAGCCGGCGGCCGCGCCGTGTGCGCAGTCCAGGACGACCTTGAGCCCGTCCAGCCGGTGCGGGAGGGTCTGCAGGAGGTGGAGGACGTAGCGGTCCTCGGCGTCCGCGAAGACGCGCACGCGGCCCACGTCCGCGCCCTGGGGCCGCCGCGGCGTCACGCCCTCGAGGTGACGGATGATCTCGTCCTCCTGCGCGTCGGTCAGCTTCTCGCCGCCGCGCGCGAGGAACTTGATGCCGTTGTCCGGGGCCGGGTTGTGGGAGGCGGAGATCATCACGCCGAAGTCGGCGTCCAGGTCCCCCACGAGATAGGCGGCGGCGGGAGTCGGCAGCACGCCGGCGTCCCACACGTCCACGCCCGAGGACGCCAGACCCGCCTGCACGGCGGCCGCGATGAACTCGCCGCTGATGCGCGGGTCCCGGGCCACGACGGCGACCGGGCGTCGGCCGGCGTCGAAGGCCTCCGCGCCGAGGACGGGCGAGGCGGCCTGGGCCAGCTGGACGGACAACTCCACGGTGAGGGTCTCGTTGGCCAGGCCACGGACGCCATCGGTTCCGAACAATCTCGACATGATCAGTCAGTGTAGGGGCCGCCCCTGCGGCCTGCATCACGGGAGGGTCACGAAACGGGCCCGGGGGCGGTAGCATCGGACCGGTCGAGCCCCCGCGGCCGCGCGCCCGTCCGCTCACATCCGCCCGGGAGGCCCCGCCCCGAACCCGAAGGACCTCGATCCATGCCCGACGTGACCCCGCCCCCGCCCTCCCGTTCCTGGACGCGCCGCAGCGTGCTGGGCGGCACGGGCCTGGCGATCGCCGCCGGCGTGGCCGGCTGCGGGCGTGATGAGCAGGCCGAGCAGAGCTCGGAGGGCGACGAGCAGGCCACCCGTCTGCCCGCCCCGGACATCATCACCACCGCGCAGTGGGGCGCCATGCAGCCCAACTACTACCTGCAGACCCTGAACGAGCGCCCCTCCTACCTGGTGATCCACCACACCACCACTCCGAACGTCACGGACGGCTCCCGGGAGGCGGCGGAGAGCATCGCGCAGGTGGTCCAGAACGCGCACATGAGCCCCGCGAACGACTGGGGCGACACCGGGCAGCACTTCACCGTCTCCCGCGGCGGCTTCGCGATGGAGGGCCGCCACGGTTCCCGGCACGCGCTCGAGGGCGGACAGACGTTCATGCTCGGCGTCCACGCGCTCGGGTTCAACGCGTATGCGCTCGGCATCGAGTGCGAGGGGCTGTACATGCTGAACCCGCCGCCGCAGAGCCTCTACGCCGGCCTGGTGCCGCTCGTCGCCTACATCTGCCAGCAGTACGAGCTGCCGCCGTCCCGCATCATCGGCCACCGCGACGTCACCGCCACCAGCTGCTGCGGCGACGCGTTCTACGCCAAGCTGCCGATCCTGCGCGAGGACGTCCGCCTCTCCCTGGCCTCGGGCGAGTACCACGTCTCGGAGGGCTTCGGGGCGGACAACCTCTTCGACGACGCACACGTCACCCCGGAGTACGTGGAGGAGGAGCGCGGCTGAACCCGCCCCCGCTCCCCACGACGGCGCCCCTCACCGGACGGTGAGGGGCGCCGTCGTGCGCGGCCCGGTCAGCGCACGCGCGGGAACGATCCGCCGGAGACCTCGCCGTACTCGGCCAGCTCGTTGGCCGGGCCGCAGATCTGCGGGTCGGGGCGGTGGACGATGCGCTCGTCCTTGTCCGGGTAGGGCAGCGTGTGCAGCACATGGCGGATGGCCTCGAGGCGGGCGCGCTTCTTGTCGTTCGACTTCACGACGGTCCACGGGGCGTCGGCCGTGTGCGTGTAGAAGAACATGGCCTCCTTCGCGTTCGTGTAGTCGTCCCACTTGTCCAGGGAGGCCAGGTCGGTGGGCGAGAGCTTCCAGCGACGCACGGGGTCGGTCTCCCGCGCGGCGAAGCGGTTGAGCTGCTCGCGCTGGGACACGGAGAACCAGAACTTGATGATGTGCACGCCGGAGTTGACGAGCATGCGCTCCAGCTCAGGGGTCTCGCGCATGAACTCGAGGTACTGCTGCGCCGTGCAGTAGCCCATGACGCGCTCGACGCCGGCCCGGTTGTACCAGGAGCGGTCGAACATCACGATCTCACCGCCGGAGGGCAGGTGCTGGATGTAGCGCTGGAAGTACCACTGCGAGGCCTCCTCCTCCGTGGGCTTCTCCAGGGCCACGGTCCGGGCGCCGCGGGGGTTGAGGTGCTCGTTGAAGCGCTTGATGGCGCCGCCCTTGTCGGCGGCGTCGCGGCCCTCGAAGATGATCAGGACCTTCTGGCCGGTCTCCTTGACCCAGAGCTGCATCTTCAGCAGCTCGATCTGCAGCTCGCGCTTGCGTCGTTCGTAGCTCTTGCGGCTGAGCTTGGTCTTGTACGGGTAGCCCTCACGCCAGGCCTGCGGGTCCGGGGTGGGGGGTCTTCTTCTCCCCGCCGAGCTTGCGGCCCAGCTCCCGGATCTCGTCCACCTCGGCGGCGTAGTCACGGGTCACGGCGAAGGGGGCCTGCGCGGCGTGCTCCGTGCCGTGCTCGCCACGGGTGCGGGGGTCGGGCGTGGGACTCGTGTTCTCGGCCACGGCGGCTCCCGAGGGTGTCTCCGATCGGACCGCGCACCGGACGGGCGAGCGGCCCGTCATGGCGTCGTCGCCATGCGCCTTCATATTACCCCTGGGTCAGGTGCCGCCGGCCCACGGAGACGGCGGACGCCCCGCCCCGCTCGTGAGGAGCGGGACGGGGCGTCGGCGGGGGCACGGTGGGGACACCGTGCGGCGCAGGATCAGCGCTTCGAGAACTGCGAGGCCTTGCGGGCCTTCTTGAGGCCGGCCTTCTTGCGCTCGATGACGCGGGCGTCGCGGGTCAGGAAGCCGGCCTTCTTGAGCGCCGGGCGGTTGTGCTCGCGGTCGATCTCGTTGAGGGCGCGGGAGATGCCCAGGCGCAGCGCACCGGCCTGGCCGGAGGGGCCGCCGCCGTGGATGCGGGCGATCACGTCGTAGGCGCCGGTCAGCTCCAGCAGCGTGAAGGGGTCGGAGACCTCCTGCTGGTGCAGCTTGTTCGGAAAGTAGTTCTCCAGGGCGCGACCGTTGATGGTCCACTGGCCGGAGCCGGGGACGAGGCGCACGCGGGCCACGGCCTCCTTGCGGCGGCCGACGGCGGAGCCGGGCACGGTCAGGGCCGGGCGCTCGGAGGCGACGGGGGCCTCGGCGGCGGCGGTGGACTCAGAGGTGTAGCTCGTCAGCTCCACGTCGTCGTTCTCGTTGATGCTCATGGTTCTCCTCAGGGAAGGTCTGCGTCAGTGGCCCGCCGGGGTCACTGGGCGACCTGGCCGATCTCGAAGGTCTGGGGCTGCTGGGCGGTGTGCGGGTGCTCGGCGCCCTTGTACACCTTCAGCTTGGAGAGCTGCTGGGCGGCCAGCGAGTTCTTCGGGAGCATGCCCTTGACGGCCTTCTCCACGGCGCGGACCGGGTTGGTCTCGAGCAGCTCGGCGTAGGACTGCGACTTCAGGCCGCCCGGGTAGCCCGAGTGGCGGTAGGCGCGCTTCTTCTCGAGCTTGGCGCCGGTGAGGGCGACCTTCTCGGCGTTCACGATGATGACGTAGTCGCCCATGTCCATGTGGGGGGCGAACGTCGGCTTGTGCTTGCCGCGCAGGAGGGTGGCGGTGTGGGAGGCCAGGCGGCCGAGGACGACGTCGGTGGCATCGATGATGTGCCACTGACGGTCGGCGTCGCCAGGCTTGGGAGAGTACGTACGCACGTTGTCTGCCTTCAGGGTCGGTGGTGGTCCACAGCACCTGCCCGCCGGGTCGTGATTCCGGCGCGCTCGCGCTGTCAGTTCTCCGTGCGCGCCGGTCCCCCAGGTGAGGGCTGGAAGGCGTCCGGGCCCGATGCCCCGGGGGTGCGGCGCGAGCTGAAGGCCATGCAACTGAGCCACTCGCGGCACGACGCATCCGGGTGCGGGCATGCGCAACGTCCACCCATCCTACCGAACGCGGGCCCCGGAGCCAAAAGCCGCCACCGCGGGCCACCCCGGCTCACAGGGTCCGCTTCGCCCGGGTGCCCTCGGCGCGCCGGTGCAGCTCCTCCGCCTCGTCGGGATAGCCGACGGCGAGCAGCGTCAGCCCCCCGGGCGGGGCGAGGCGCACCTCGGAGTCGCGGGCAGGCCTCGCCACCCGGTGAGCGAGCCAGCCGGGCTCGCGTGCCCGCTCCCCCACCTGGAGCAGCGCCCCGACGATCGCCCGGACCATGTTGTGGCAGAACGCGTCGGCCCGGATCCGGACGCGCACGACGCCGTCCTCATCGCGTCGCACCTCCAGGTGCGTCACCTCGCGGATGGTCGTGGCGCCCGCGCGGGGCCGGCAGAAGGACAGGAAGTCGTGCAGTCCGAGGACGGCGTCGGCCTCCAGCGCCATGAGGCGATCGTCCAGGGCGGCGCCGTGCCAGTGGGTGAAGCCCCGCGTGCGCGGATCACGCGCGGCGGGTGCGTCGTCGATCCGGTACTCGTACTCGCGCCACAGCGCGCTGAACCGCGCGTCGAAGCCCGCGGGGGCCCGCCGCGCCCCGTGCACGACGACGGCCCCGCCCCACCCGGAGAGCACCCCGCCGAGGCGGCGGGTGAGGGAGGTGGCCGGCTCCAGGCCGGGCCGGCCGCGGGTCAGGCCCGCCCACTCCGTCTCGGTCAGGTCGAGGTGGACGACCTGGCCGCGCGCGTGCACCCCCGCGTCGGTGCGGCCGGCGACCACCGTGCGCACGGGCCGGCGCAGGATCCGCTCGAGCCCGTCCTCCAGCGCACCCTGGACCGAGTCGAGACCGGGCTGGCGGGCCCAGCCGTGGAAGGTGCCGCCGTCGTAGGCCAGGTCCAGGCGGACTCGCACGGACGCGGGTTCCCCGGGCGCCGACGGGGCGTCCGGGCGGTGCTGCTCGCTCATGCTGCTCCTCTCAGCGGGGCGGGGCCGGGGACGGCGAAGGGCCGCCCACCGAGTGGTGGACGGCCCTTCGCCGATGCGTCGTCACGGGGACGGACGCGGACTCCCGCGATGGCGTCAGGCCATCTTCTGGGCGGCCTCGCCACCGGCGGGCTCGAAGCCCGCGGCCTTGGCCTCCTCGACGGTGGAGAACCAGACCTCGGCGGTGGTCTGGTCGTACCAGCGCGAGCCGGGGACGTGGTACTTCTTCGAGCTGGCGTTGCCCTTGATGGTGGCCTCGGCCGGAGCCGAGCCGTCCTCGTTGGTGGGCACGGCGCCGTCGATCTCGGCGGCGGCCTCCTGCGACTCGGCCACGGTGACCTCCTCGGTGGCGGCCGGGTCGACGGCCTCCACCGGGGTGGACTCGGCCGGCGCGGCCGGCGCGGACGCGGCGGCCTGCTCGGCCTCACGCACCACGGCCTGCTTGCCGGAGATCGGGTCCATGATCAGCTCGATCACGGCCATGGGCGCGTTGTCGCCCTGGCGGTTGCCGATCTTGGTGATGCGGGTGTAGCCGCCGTTGCGCTCGGCCATCGCCGGGCCGATCACGGTGAACAGCTCGTGCACGACCGCCTTGTTGGTGCGGTTCTTGGCGGCGATGAGACCCTGCACCTTGCGGCGGGCCGGCAGATCGCCCTTCTTGGCGAAGGTGATCAGGCGCTCGGCGTACGGGCGCAGGCGCTTGGCGCGGGTGAGCGTCGTGGTGATCGACTTGTGCTCGAACAGCTGGGCGGACATGTTCGCCAGCATGATGCGCTCGTGGGCCGGGCTGCCGCCCAGACGCGGACCCTTGGTGGGGGTAGGCATGGTGTTTCTCCTCGGGTGGGACCCTGCAGCCGGCTGCGGCGTCGGGTCGAAGATGTCAGGTGGTGCGGAATCGGCTCAGTAGTCCGAGAACGGGTCGTCGTCCATCTGGCGCGCGTGCGCCTGCGGGTCGTAGCCGGCCGGCGAGTCCTTGAAGGACAGGCCCAGCTCCTGGAGCTTCTCCTTGACCTCGTCGATGGACTTCGCGCCGAAGTTGCGGATGTCCATCAGGTCGGCCTCGGAACGGCCCACGAGCTCGCCCACGGTGTGGATGCCCTCGCGCTTGAGGCAGTTGTACGAGCGCACGGTGAGCTCGAGCTCCTCGATCGGCTGGGCCAGGTCGGCGGAGCCCTCGACGACCTCGGGCTCGTCACCCAGGTCGATGCCCTCGGCCTCGACGTTGAGCGAGCGGGCCAGGCCGAACAGCTCGACCAGGGTGGAGCCGGCAGAGGCCACCGCGTCACGCGGCAGCATGTTCTCCTTGGTCTCCACGTCCAGGATCAGACGGTCGAAGTCGGTGCGCTGCTCCACACGGGTGGCCTCGACCTTGAAGGTCACCTTGAGGACCGGGGAGTAGATGGAGTCGACCGGGATGCGGCCGATCTCCGCGTCCGCGGACTTGTTCTGGGCGGCGGTCACGTAGCCGCGACCGCGCTCGATGGTCAGCTCCATGTCGAACTTGCCCTTCGCGTTCAGGGTCGCGATGTGCAGGTCCGGGTTGTGGATCTCGACGCCGGCCGGCGCGGTGATGTCCGCGGCGGTGACGACGCCGGCCCCCTGCTTGCGCAGGTAGGCCACCACGGGCTCGTCGTTCTCCGAGGAGACGGAGAGCTTCTTGATGTTGAGGATGATCTCGGTGACATCCTCCTTGACTCCGTTGACGGTGCTGAACTCGTGCAGCACGCCGTCCACGCGGATGCTGGTCACGGCAGCACCGGGGATCGACGAGAGCAGAGTGCGGCGCAGGGAGTTGCCGAGGGTGTAGCCGAAGCCGGGCTCCAGGGGCTCGATGACGAACCGGGAACGACGGTCGGAGACGACCTCTTCGGTCAGCGTGGGGCGCTGTGCAATGAGCACGGACATTTCCTTTCGGCGAGCGTCCGCCATATGACGCACGCGGTGGGTGGAAACGAGGACGGGGTGGGGGCAGGTCCGCAGACCTGTCCGCGTCCGCCCCGGGCGGGGGCGGACGCGGACACAGCGCTCAGGTCAGACGCGGCGGCGCTTCGCCGGGCGAGCGCCGTTGTGGGCCATGGGGGTGACGTCCTGGATGGACCCCACCTCGAGGCCGGCGGCCTGCAGGGAGCGGATGGCGGTCTCGCGGCCCGAGCCCGGACCCTTCACGAAGACGTCCACCTTCTTCATGCCGTGCTCCTGCGCACGCTTGGCGGCCTGCTCGGCGGCCATCTGCGCGGCGTACGGGGTCGACTTGCGCGACCCCTTGAAGCCGACCTCGCCGGACGAGGCCCAGGAGATGACGGCACCCGTGGTGTCCGTGATGGACACGATGGTGTTGTTGAACGTGCTCTTGATGTGGGCCTGGCCCACGGTGATGTTCTTGTTGGCCTTGCGACGCGGCTTGCGGGCAGCCGATGCGCGAGTCTTGGGGGGCATGTGATTCTCCTCCGGGAAAGCTGCTGGTGCTGATGCTGCGGGCGGGGCGTCCGGACGTGGACGCGGTCACCGCCGGTGCAGGATCACTTCTTCTTGCCGGCGACCGTCTTCTTGGGGCCCTTGCGGGTACGGGCGTTGGTCTTCGTGCGCTGGCCGCGCACCGGCAGGCCGCGGCGGTGGCGCAGGCCCTCATAGGAGCCGATCTCCACCTTGCGACGGATGTCGGCGGCCACCTCGCGGCGGAGGTCGCCCTCCACCTTGTAGCTGCCCTCGATGTGGTCGCGCAGCTGCACCAGCTGCTCGTCGGAGAGGTCCTTCACGCGGATGTTCGGGTCGATGCCCGTGGCGGCGAGGGTCTCCTCAGCGCGGGTCTTGCCCACACCGTAGATGTACGTGAGTGCGATGATCACGCGCTTCTCGCGCGGAATGTCAACGCCTGCAAGACGAGCCATGTGGCCGTCCTCCTGTTCTTCTGCAGCAGGGGTCTGCACCAGAGACGTCCCGCACGACGCGGCACTGGGCCTCGCGGACCCGTCGTCGCGGCGCCGGGGAAGATCCGGCGTGCTCCGCGGCGGGCGTCCGCCGTCGTCGGTCTCCGGCCCCTGCGGCCGGAGGTGGGGGCCCTCCCCTCACGGGGTGGACCGCTGTCCCTGCTGTTCGGCCCGATGGCCGGTGGGTGGTGTGGTCAACGCGACGGCGTCGCTCCCCGGGCTCCCGGGGAGGCGATCAGCCCTGGCGCTGCTTGTGGCGCGGGTTCGAGCAGATCACCAGCACGCGGCCCTTACGGCGCACGACCTGGCACTTGTCACAAATCCGCTTCACGCTCGGCTGAACCTTCACGGCTCTTCCTCCTGCGCTCGCTTGGACGGGGGTTCTTACTTGTATCGGTACACGATCCGACCCCGGTTGAGGTCGTACGGGCTAAGCTCCACCACGACGCGATCCTCGGGGAGGATGCGGATGTAGTGCTGACGCATCTTTCCGGAGATCGTGGCGAGCACGACGTGCTCGTTCTGCAGACGGACCCGGAACATCGCGTTCGGCAATGCCTCCGACACCGTGCCCTCGACCTCGATGACACCTTCCTTCTTAGCCATGTCCTCCACAATCGTCATGCCCCGGTCACGGCCACGGAGGGCCGGTCAGGGGGCGGGAACGGGTCTGCTCGCGGGCGCACACGAGTGCGCGCACACGAACAACGTTCGATGATACCGCATTCTCGGTCTGAGAACCAGCACGGACGACGACGGCCGCCCGGCCCGCCGGACGGGCGGGACGGACGGCCGGCAGATCAGGCCCCCTCACTCCCCCGGCGGAACCGGGACCACGCCGAACCGGGCGAGCTCGGAGGCGCCGCCGTCGGGCGCGGTGAGCACCCACAGGCCGCCGTCATGCCGACAGACCGAGTGCTCCCACTGGCTCGCGCGGGCGCCGTCGAGGGTCACCACGGTCCAGTCGTCCTCGAGCACCTTGGTGTCGATGGAGCCGCGCACCAGCATCGGCTCGATGGCGAGCGCCAGACCGGGGCGGATCTTGGGCCCCTGGTGGCCGGTGCGGTAGTTGAACACGTCCGGCGGCAGGTGCATGGCCGAGCCGATGCCGTGCCCCACGTACTCCTCGAGGATGCCGAGCTCCTCACCCGGCTGCGCGGAGACGAAGTCGTCGATGGCGTCCCCGATGTCCCCGACGTGGGTGGCGGAGGCGAAGGCCGCGATGCCGACCCAGAGTGCCTCCCGCGTGATCGCCGAGAGGCGCTCGTCGGCCGGGTCTGCGGTGCCGGCCTCGGAGGAGCCCAGGATCACCGTGCGGGCCGAGTCGGCGTGCCAGCCATCCACGATCGCGCCCCCGTCGACCTTGAGCACGTCGCCGGTCTGCAGGACCCGGTCCCCGGGGATGCCGTGCACGACCTCGTCGTTGACCGAGGTGCAGATCGAGGCCGGGAAGTCGTAGTAGCCCAAGAAGTTGGAGGTCGCACCGCGTTCGGCCAGCACGCCCGCGAACACGGCGTCCAGCTCCGCGGTGGTGACGCCCGGCGCGGCCGCGGCCAACGTGGCGTCCAGGGCCTCGGACAGGACCACCCCCGCGCGCTGCATGGCCTGCAGCTGGGGGGCGGTCTTGAGCTCGAGCGAGCGGCGGCCGATCACGGGGTCAGGACTCCGCGCCCGGCTGGATCACGGGCAGGGAGCCCGTGGCGGCGCGCACGGAGTACACGGCCTGCAGCAGGCGCTCGGTGACGTCGTCGATCTGCCCGGTGCCGTCCACGCGGGCGACGATGCCGCGCTCCACGTACTCCTGGATGACGGACTCGGTCTCGCGGTGGTACAGGTCCAGGCGGTGCTCGATGACCTCCTGGGTGTCGTCCGCGCGGCCCTCGATCTCGGCACGCTTGAGCAGGCGCTCCACGAGCTCCTCGTCGGGCACCTCCAGCTCGACGACGGCGGACAGCGACTGGCCGGCCTCGGCGAGCATGGCGTCCAGCGCCTCGACCTGGCCCTTCGTGCGCGGATAGCCGTCCAGCAGGAAGCCGTGCTCCGCGTCGGCCTGGGCGATGCGGTCCGCGACCATGCGGTTCGTGACCTCATCGGGGACGAAGTCGCCGTTGTCGATGTACTTCTTGGCCTCGACGCCGAGCGGCGTCATCGACTTCACGTTGTGGCGGAAGATGTCACCGGTGGAGATCGGGACGATCCCCAGCTTGTCGGCGATCCGAGTGGCCTGGGTGCCCTTGCCGGAACCGGGAGGGCCCATGAGCAGCATGCGGGTCATCGTGTGTTCCTCACTGTCGATACGGACGGCGTTGCGGGATCGGGTCGGGGCTCAGCGCAGCAGGCCCTCGTAGTGGCGCTGCTCCATCTGTGCGCTGACCTGCTTCACGGTCTGGAGGCCGACGCCCACCATGATGAGGATGGACGTGCCGCCGAGCGGGAAGTTCTGGCTGGTGCCGATCACCGCGAAGGCGATCAGCGGGATCATGGCCACGATACCGAGGTAGAGGGCGCCCACGAACGTGATGCGGCTGATGACGTACTGCAGGTAACGCTCGGTGGGCCGTCCGGCGCGGACGCCGGGGATGAAGCCGCCGTAGCGCTTCATGTTGTCCGAGATCTCCACCGGGTTGAACGTGATGGACACGTAGAAGTACGTGAAGCCGATGATGAGCAGGAAGTACAGTGCCATGTACACCGGGTGGTCGCCGGAGCCGAAGTACCGGCTCAGCCACGTGATCCACGGGGCCGGCGTACTGCCGTCCTGCGGCGTGTTGAACTGGATGAGGATGCCCGGGAGCATCAACACGGAGGAGGCGAAGATGACCGGGATGACGTTGGCCATGTTCACCTTGACCGGGATGTAGGTGCTCGACCCGCCCACGGTCCGCGAGCCGATCTGCCGCTTGGCGTACTGGACCGGGATCCGGCGCTGCGACTCCTCCACGAAGACGATGGCCAGCATGGTGAGCAGGCCGATCCCCATGACGATCGCGAAAACGCGCCAGCCCTGCGTCTGGACCACCTGGCCGAGGCCGGCCGGGAAGCCCGCCGCGATGGAGGTGAAGATCAGCAGGGACATGCCGTTGCCCACGCCGTTCTCGGTGATCCGCTCGCCGAACCACATGACGATGAGACATCCGGTGGTCAGGGCGATGACCACGAGCAGCACCGTGAGGATGGAGCCGTCGCGCAGCAGCGGCAGGCTGCATCCGAGCAGGGCCCCGGTGCGGGCCAGCGAGGCCATCGTGGTCGCCTGCAGCAGGGCGAGGGCGAGGGTCAGGTAGCGGGTGTACTGCGTCAGCGTCGCCTGGCCCTGCGGGCCCTCCTGGTGGAGCTGCTCGAAGCGCGGGATCACCACGCGCAGCAGCTGCACGATGATCGACGCCGTGATGTAGGGCATGATGCCGAGCGCGAAGACGGACACCTGCAGGAGCGCCCCGCCCGAGAACATGTTCACGAAGGAGTACAGGCCGCCCTGGGCGTTGCCCGCCGCGAGACACTGCTGCACCGCCGGGTAGTCCACCCCGGGGGCCGGTACGAAGGCGCCCATCCGGTAGACGGCGATGAGCGCGAGCGTGAAGGCGATCTTCCGCAACAGGTCAGGCGTCCGGACGATCCGGGCGATGGCCTTGAGCACGAGTCCTCCTGCGGTGGTCCTGTGGGGCGCGCGCCGGCCGCGGGGCGGGGCACGAGACGGCGGCCACACCGGGGCGGCCGCTGTGCGAGTCTACACGGACGGACCGAGGGCCCTGGTCCGGAGCGGCTGCTCCGGGCCAGGGCCCTCGGTGGATGGGTCGGCGTGTCAGAGGGTCTCGGTGGACCCGCCGGCGGCCTGGATCTTCTCCACGGCGGACGAGGAGAAGGCGTTCGCCTTCACCTGCACGGCCGAGGTGATCTCCCCCGTGCCCAGCACCTTCACGGGCTGACCGCGACGGACGAGGCCCTTGGACACGAGCGCGTCCACGGTGACCTCACCGCCCTCGGGGAAGTGCGCGGAGAGCTTGTCCAGGTTCACGACCTGGTACTCCGTGCGGAACGGGTTCTTGAAGCCGCGGAGCTTCGGCAGACGCATCTGCAGGGGCAGCTGGCCGCCCTCGAAGCCCGCACGGACCTGGTAACGGGCCTTGGTGCCCTTGGTGCCGCGACCGGCGGTCTTGCCCTTCGACGCCTCACCGCGACCCACACGGGTCTTGGCGGTCTTGGCACCGGGGGCCGGACGCAGGTCGTGGACCTTGATGGCGTCGTTGTCAGCCATTGTTGACCTCCTCCACGGACACCAGGTGCGGCACGGTGTTGACCATGCCGACCGTCACCGCGTCGGCCTTGCGGGTGACCTGGTGGCCGATCCGCTTCAGGCCCAGCGAGCGCAGGGTGTCCCGATGGTTCTGCTTGGAGCCCGTGACGCCGCGGGTCTGGGTGATGACCAGGGTGGCGTCCGAGGGCTGGATGTTCTTGCGAGTGGGCTCAAACACGGCTCACGCACCTGCCTTCGCGCTCTTCTGGGCGCGATCGTTCTCCATGGTGCGCAGCATCGCATGGGGGGCGATCTCGTCCAGGGCCTTGCCGCGGCGGGCGGCGACGGCCTGGGGCTCTTCCAGCTTCTTGAGGGCGTCCACGGTGCCGCGCACGATGTTGATCGCGTTCACGGAGCCCATGGACTTGGACAGCACGTCGTGGATGCCGGCGCACTCGAGCACGGCGCGCACCGGACCGCCGGCGATCACGCCGGTACCCGGGGAGGCCGGGCGGAGCAGCACGACGCCGGCGGCGTCTTCACCCTGCACCAGGTGCGGGATGGTGGAGCCGACGCGGGGGACGCGGAAGAAGGACTTCTTGGCCTCCTCCACGGCCTTCTGGATCGCGGCGGGGACCTCCTTCGCCTTGCCGTAGCCGACGCCGACGGTGCCGTCGCCGTCACCCACCACCACGAGGGCGGTGAAGGAGAAGCGGCGGCCGCCCTTGACGACCTTGGAGACGCGGTTGATGCCCACGACGCGCTCGAGGAACTGGTCCTTCTCGTCGTCCTGGGCGCCACGACGGTTGCGGTCGTCGCGACGGCCGCCACGACGATCGCCGTCACGGCCACCGCGGCCGCCGTCGCGACCGCCGCGGCCACCGGTGGCGCGCTCGGTGGTCTGGCTCGCCGAGCCCGACCCGGTCTCGGAGACGGTGGTCTCGGTGCTCTCGGTCACCTGAGTGTCCTTCTGGTTGATGTTCTCGGTCACAGCTGCAGCCCACCCTCTCGCGCACCGTCGGCCACGGCCGCGACGCGCCCGTGGTACTTGTTGCCGCCGCGGTCGAAGACCACGGCCTCGATGCCGGCCGCCTTGGCACGCTCGGCGACGAGCTCGCCCACGCGCTTGGCCTTGGCCGTCTTGTCGCCCTCGAGCGCACGCACGTCGGCCTCCATGGTGGAGGCGTACGCGAGCGTGCGGCTCTGCGTGTCGTCCACGACCTGCACGAACATGTGCCGTGCAGAGCGGTTGACGACGAGGCGGGGACGGACGGTGGTGCCGGAGATCCGCTTGCGCACCCGGAGGTGGCGGCGGGTGCGGGCGTTGAACTTGCCCTTGCCCTTCACCTTCAGAGTAGACATCACTTACCTGCCTTTCCGGCCTTGCGGCGGATCTGCTCGCCCGCGTAGCGCACGCCCTTGCCCTTGTACGGGTCGGGGCGGCGCAGCTTGCGGATGTTGGCGGCGGTCTCGCCGACCTGCTGCTTGTCGATACCGGCGACGGTGACCTTGTTGCCCTCCACCGTGAAGGTGATGCCCTGGGGCGCCTTCACCGGGACGGGGTGGGAGTAGCCCAGGGCGAACTCGAGGTCCTGGCCCTTGGCCTGCACGCGGTAGCCGGTGCCGACGACCTCGAGCTGCTTGGAGAAGCCGTTGGTCACGCCCTCGACCATGTTGCTGATGAGGGTGCGGGTCAGACCGTGCAGGGAGCGGGACTCACGCTCGTCGTCGGGGCGGGCCACGGTGACCTGCCCCTCCTCGAGGGTGGCCGTGATGGGCGTGGGCAGCGAGTGCTCGAGCTGGCCCTTGGGGCCCTTCACGGAGACGCGGTCGCCGTCGATGGTCACATCGACGCCGGCGGGGATGGTGATCGGGAGACGTCCGATTCGAGACATGTCAGTTCAGCCTTTCTTCCGTCTTGCCCGTCACCAGACGTAGGCGAGGACTTCTCCGCCCACGCCCTTCTTGGCGGCCTGCTGGTTCGTGAGGAGACCAGAGGAGGTGGACAGGATGGCGATGCCGAGGCCGCCCAGCACGTGGGGCAGGTTCGTGGACTTCGCGTACACGCGCAGGCCCGGCTTGGAGATGCGGCGCAGGCCGGCGATCGCACGCTCACGCTGCGGGCCGAACTTCAGGTCGATGGTCAGCTTCTTGCCGACCTCGGCCTCCTCCTCGCGCCAGTCCTGGATGTAGCCCTCGGCCTTGAGGATCTCGGCGACGCGAGTCTTCAGCTTCGAGGACGGCATGGACACGGTGTCGTGGTAGGCCGAGTTTGCGTTGCGCAGACGGGTCAGCATGTCTGCGACGGGATCGGTCATGGTCATGTGGGCTTCACGCCCTTTCTCGCCGTGGTTTCCGCCACCGGTTCACCGGTGGAGGACCTGTGGCGTGGAGGTCTTACTGGTCGGTCTTGAACGGGAAGCCCAGCGCCTTGAGCAGCGCGCGGCCCTCGTCGTCGTTCTTGGCGGTCGTCACCACGGTGATGTCCATGCCGCGCACGCGGTCGATCTTGTCCTGATCGATCTCGTGGAACACGGTCTGCTCGGACAGGCCGAAGGTGTAGTTGCCGTTGCCGTCGAACTGGCGGTCGGACAGGCCGCGGAAGTCACGGATGCGCGGCAGCGCGAGCGTGACCAGGCGGTCCAGGAACTCCCACATGCGGTCGCCACGGAGCGTGGCGTGCGTGCCGATGGGCATGCCCTCACGCAGCTTGAACTGCGCGATGGACTTGCGGGCCTTGGTGATCATCGGCTTCTGGCCGGTGATGGCGGTGAGGTCGGCGACCGCGCCGTCGATGATCTTGGAGTCCTTGGCGGCCTCGCCGACGCCCATGTTGACGACGACCTTCACGAGACCCGGCACCTGCATGACGTTCCCGTACTGGAACTGCTCCTGCAGGGCGCCGCGGATCTCGTCGCGGTACTTGGTCTTCAGACGCGGGGTGACCTTCTCGGTCTGCTGCACCTCGGTCATCACAGCTCCTTCCCCGAGGCCTTGGCGAAGCGGACCTTCACGGTCTTGCTCACGCCGTCCTTCTCGACGGTCTCGAAGCGGTAGCCCACACGGGTCGGCTTCTTGGTCTCCGGGTCCACCACGGCCACGTTCGAGATGTGGATCGGGGCCTCGACGACCTGCAGGCCGCCCTCGGTGGAACCGTTGTTGTCCTGGCCGGCGCGCAGGTGCTTGGTCACGCGGTTCACGCCCTCGACGAGCACGCGCTCATCCGCCGGGAACACGCGCAGGACCTTGCCCTGCTTGCCCTTGTCCTTGCCACTGATGACCTGGACGAGGTCGTCCTTCTTGATCTTGGCCATGAGGTCAGATCACCTCCGGGGCGAGCGACACGATCTTCATGAACTTCTTGTCACGCAGCTCGCGACCCACGGGGCCGAAGATGCGCGTGCCACGGGGCTCGCCGTCGGTCTTCAGGATGACCGCCGCGTTCTCGTCGAACTTGATGTACGAGCCGTCGGGACGGCGGGACTGCTTGCGGGTGCGGACCACCACGGCCTTGACGACGTCGCCCTTCTTGACGTTGCCGCCGGGGATGGCGTCCTTCACGGTGGCGACGATGGTGTCGCCGATGCCTGCGTAGCGGCGTCCGGAACCGCCGAGAACACGGATGGTCAGGATTTCCTTCGCACCGGTGTTGTCGGCGACCTTGAGCCGCGACTCCTGCTGGATCACTTGTCTCTCCTAGCGTCGCGCCGGTTCTCCCCCACGATGGGCGAGCCTTGCGGAACGGTTGAACGGGCATCCCGGGACGCTTACCCCTCCCCCGAGGCGGGCCGCCCGCCGTCGTCCCCCGGCGACGCGTGTTCAGACAGCGTCGGGGAGGTCGAGAGCGGAGGGGCGCGCAGGGCAGGGCCGAGGCGGATCCGGGATCGGCGTGCGCGGCCCTCGGCACACAGGATGGATGGTCCTGCCAACGAGAGGGCGCACGAATATCAGAGTCTAACGCACAAGGCCGCCCCGTGCCAGTGCACGGGGCGGCCCTCTGCGTCGCCGGCCCTCAGGGGGCCGGGTCGATCACTTGGCGCGCTCGACGATCTCCACCAGACGCCACCGCTTGGAGGCGGACAGCGGGCGGGTCTCGGCGAGGCGGACGCGGTCGCCCACGCCGGCGGTGTTGTCCTCGTCGTGCGCCTTCACGCGCTTCGAGGTCTTCAGCACCTTGCCGTAGAGCGAGTGCTTCTTGCGGTCCTCGACCTCGACGACGATGGTCTTGTCCATCTTGTCGGAGACGACGATGCCACGGAGGGCCTTGCGGTAGCCGCGCTCCTCGGAGACGGCCGGGGTCTGCTCGGTCACTTGGCAGCCTCCTCGTTCTTCTCGGCCTGCGCCTCGGCGGCGACATCGCCGCGGATGCCCAGCTCGCGCTCGCGCAGGATCGTGTAGATGCGCGCGATGTCACGCTTGACGGCCTTCAGCCGGCTGGCGTTGTCCAGCTGACCGGTGGCGGCCTGGAAGCGCAGGTTGAACAGCTCCTCCTTGGAGGACTTCAGGGCCTCCAGCAGGCGGGCGTTGTCCATCCCGTCCAGGGACTCGACGTTCAGATCCTTGGTGCCGATCGCCATGGGATCACTCACCACCCTCTCGACGGATGATACGGGCCTTCAGCGGCAGCTTGTGGATGGCCAGGCGGAGCGCCTCGCGGGCGACGTCCTCCGTGACACCCGACAGCTCGAAGAGCACGCGTCCGGGCTTGACGTTGGCGACCCACCACTCCGGCGAGCCCTTGCCGGAGCCCATGCGGGTCTCGGCGGGCTTCTTGGTGATCGGACGGTCCGGGTAGATGTTGATCCAGACCTTGCCGCCACGCTTGATGTAGCGGGTCATGGCGATACGGGCGGCCTCGATCTGACGGTTGGTCACATAGGCCGGCGTGAGTGCCTGGATGCCCCACTCGCCGAACGTCACGGTGGTGCCGCCCTTGGCGGCGCCGGAACGCTTGGGGTGGTGCTGCTTGCGGTGCTTGACGCGACGGGGGATCAGCATCAGGCGTTGCCTCCTTCAGCGGGAGCGGCGGCCGGGGTCTCGGCGCCGGCGCCGGCGTTCTCCTGGCGGGGAGCACGCTCGGCGCGATCGTTGCGACGACGACGCTCGCCGCCGCCACGGCGCTCGCCGCCACGGCCACGGCCGGAGGGCTGCGCGGCCTCCTTGGCCGCGAGCTCCTTGGCGGTCAGGTCGCCCTTGTAGATCCAGACCTTCACGCCGATGCGGCCGAAGGTGGTCTTGGCCTCGAACTTGCCGAAGTCGATGTTCGCGCGGAGGGTGTGCAGCGGCACGCGACCCTCGCGGTAGAACTCCGAGCGGCTCATCTCGGCGCCGCCGAGGCGGCCGGAGCACTGGATGCGGATGCCCTGCGCGCCGGCGCGCATGGCGGACTGGATCGCCTTCTTCATCGCGCGGCGGAACGCCACGCGCGAGGCGAGCTGCTCGGCCACACCCTGCGCCACCAGCTGGGCATCGGTCTCGGGGTTCTTGACCTCGAGGATGTTCAGCTGGATCTGCTTGCCGGTGAGCTTCTCGAGCTCACCGCGGATGCGGTCGGCCTCGGCGCCGCGGCGGCCGATCACGATGCCCGGACGCGCGGTGTGGATGTCCACGCGCACGCGGTCACGGGTGCGCTCGATCTCCACCTTGGAGATGCCGGCGCGCTCCATGCCGGTGGTCATCAGCTCGCGGATCTTGACGTCCTCCTTGAGGAAGTCAGCGTAGCGCTGGCCCTCCTTGTGGGAGTCCGCGAACCAGTGCGAGACGTGGTCGGTGGTGATGCCGAGGCGGAACCCGTTGGGGTTGATCTTCTGGCCCATTGTCAGTTCCCACCCTTCTCGTCCTTGGACGCGACGACCACGGTCACGTGGCTCGTGCGCTTGTTGATGCGGTACGCGCGGCCCTGAGCACGGGGCTGGAACCGCTTCATGGTCGGGCCCTCGTCCACGAAGGCCTCGGTGATGTAGAGGGCGTCCTCGTCGAAGGCCTGGCCCTCGCGGTCCGCCTTGACGCGGGCGTTCGCCACCGCGGAGGCCACCAGCTTGTACACCGGCTCCGAAGCGCCCTGCTGGGCGAACTTCAGGATGGCCAGTGCTTCGGTGGCCTGCTTGCCACGGACCAGGTCGACGACGCGCCGGGCCTTCATCGGCGTCACGCGCAGGTGGCGCGCAATTGCCTTGGCTTCCATTGCTTCTCTCTTTCGATTCTCGAGAAGGTCAAGCGTGCTGTGCCCTCAGGCTCAGCGGCGCTTGCCCTTCTTGTCGTCCTTCACGTGGCCGCGGTAGGTCCGGGTCGGGGCGAACTCGCCCAGCTTGTGACCCACCATGGACTCGGTGACGAACACCGGGACGTGCTTGCGTCCGTCGTGGACCGCGATGGTGTGACCCAGCATGTCCGGGATGATCATCGACCGGCGGGACCAGGTCTTGATGACGTTCTTGCTGCCCTTCTCGTTCTCGGCCAGAACCTTCAGGTAGAGGTGCTGATCGACGAAGGGGCCCTTCTTCAGGCTGCGAGGCATGTCTTCCCTGCTCCCTTATCGCTTGTTCTTGCCGGTACGACGGCGACGCACGATGAGCTTGTCGCTTTCCTTGTTCGGACGACGCGTGCGGCCCTCGGGCTTGCCGTTCCGGTTGACGGGGTGACGACCGCCGGAGGTCTTGCCCTCGCCACCGCCGTGCGGGTGGTCGACCGGGTTCATGACGACGCCACGGACGGTCGGGCGGACGCCCTTCCAGCGCATGCGGCCGGCCTTGCCCCAGTTGATGTTCGACTGCTCGGCGTTGCCGACCTCGCCGATCGTGGCGCGGCAGCGCACGTCGACGTTGCGGATCTCACCGGAGGGCAGGCGCAGCTGGGCGTACTTGCCCTCGCGGGCGACCAGCTGCACGGACGCGCCGGCGGAGCGGGCCATCTTGGCGCCGCCGCCGGGGCGCAGCTCCACCGCGTGGATGGTGGTGCCCACGGGGATGTTGCGCATCGGCAGGTTGTTGCCGGGCTTGATGTCGGCGTTCGGGCCGGCCTCGACCACGTCGCCCTGCTTCAGCTTGGCCGGGGCCAGGATGTAGCGCTTGGCGCCGTCCGCGTAGTGCAGCAGCGCGATGCGGGCGGTGCGGTTCGGGTCGTACTCGATGTGCGCGACGGTGGCGGGCACGCCGTCCTTGTCGTGGCGACGGAAGTCGACCAGGCGGTACTGGCGCTTGTGGCCGCCGCCCTTGTGACGGGTGGTGATGCGACCGGTGTTGTTGCGGCCGCCGGTCTTGTGCAGCGGACGGAGAAGGGACTTCTCCGGCGTGGACCGGGTGATCTCTGCGAAGTCGGCCACGGACGAGCCACGCAGGCCCGGGGTGGTCGGCTTGTACTTACGGATAGCCATGTGTCAGTTCCTCGATTAAGTGGTCTCCGCACGCCGATCAGGCGAGCGGACCTCCGAAGATGTCGATGGTCCCGTCCTTGAGCGTGACGATGGCACGCTTGGTGGACTTGCGCTGGCCCCACCCGAAGCGGGTGCGACGGCGCTTGCCGGAACGGTTCAGGGTGTTGACCGAGGCCACGTCGACGTTGAAGATGCGCTCCACCGCCTGCTTGATCTCGGACTTGTTGGAGCGCGGGTCGACCAGGAAGGTGTACTTGCCCTCGTCGATCAGACCGTAGCTCTTCTCCGACACGACGGGAGCGATGATCACGTCGCGGGGATCCTTGTTGATGGAGCCGCTCACTGGGCATCCTCCTTCTTGGCGCCGGAAGCCTGGGCCACGTACGCCTCGTAGGCCGCCTGGGTGAACACGACGTCGTCGGAGACGAGCACGTCGTAGGTGTTCAGCTGGTCGGCGTACAGGGTGTGGACCGCGGGCAGGTTGCGGGCGGACAGGGCGGCGACGTCGTCGGCCCGGTCGATCACCAGCAGCACGTTCTTGCGGCCGGTGTTCAGGGACGCGAGGCCCGCCTTGGCGGCCTTGGTGGACGGGGTGGTCCCGGACACGAGGGCCTCGATGACGTGGACGCGGCCGTTGCGGGCGCGGTCCGACAGGGCACCGCGCAGGGCGGCGGCCTTCATCTTCTTGGGGGTGCGCTGCGAGTAGTCACGCGGGGTCGGGCCGTGGACGATGCCGCCGCCGGTCATGTGCGGGGCGCGGATGGAGCCCTGACGGGCGCGGCCGGTGCCCTTCTGCTTGAACGGCTTGCGACCGGCGCCGGACACCTCGCCGCGGCGCTTCGTCTTGTGCGTGCCCTGGCGGGCGGCGGCGAGCTGGGCGACGACGACCTGGTGCATGAGCGGCACGTTGGACTGCACGTCGAAGAGCTCGGCGGGCAGATCGACCTGGACGGTCTTCACGGAGTTCTCAGCCATGGTCTCAGGCTCCCTTCACGGCGCTGCGGACGAGCACGACCTGGCCCTTGGAGCCGGGCACCGCGCCCTTGATCAGCAGGAGGTTGTTCTCCACGTCGATGCCGTGGAGGGTCAGGTTCATGGTGGTCTGGCGCACGGCGCCCATGCGACCGGGCATGCGCTGGCCCTTGAACACGCGGCCGGGGGTGGACGCGCCGCCCACGGAGCCGGGCTTGCGGTGGTTCTTGTGCTGGCCGTGCGAGGCGCCCACACCGGCGAAGCCGTGGCGCTTCATGGCGCCGGCGAAGCCCTTGCCCTTGGTGGTGCCCACGACGTCGACCTTCTGGCCGGCCTCGAAGACCTCCACGGTCACGTCCTGGCCGAGCGAGTACTCGGCGGCGTCGGCGGTGCGCAGCTCGACGAGGTGGCGACGCGGGGTCACGCCGGCCTTCTCGAAGTGACCGGCCAGGGGCTTGGTCACGCGGCGGGGATCGATCTGGCCGTAGGCGATCTGCACGGCGGTGTAGCCGTCGGTCTCCTCGGAGCGCAGCTGGGTGACGACGTTCGGGTCTGCCTTGACCACGGTCACGGGGATGAGCTTGTTGTCCTCATCCCAGACCTGGGTCATGCCGAGCTTCGTGCCCAGCAGGCCCTTGATGTTCTGGGTGTTGGTCATAGTCTCTCAGCACCTCCCTCTCAGAGCTTGATCTCGATGTTGACGTCCGCGGGCAGGTCCAGTCGCATGAGCGAGTCGACGGCCTTCGGGGTCGGGTCGATGATGTCGATGAGCCGCTTGTGGGTGCGCATCTCGAAATGCTCGCGGCTGTCCTTGTACTTGTGGGGAGAACGGATAACGCAGTACACGTTCTTCTCCGTCGGCAGCGGCACGGGGCCGACCACCGTCGCGCCTGCGCGCGTGACCGTGTCAACGATCTTGCGGGCCGAGACGTCGATGACCTCGTGGTCGTACGACTTCAGCCGGATGCGGATCTTCTGTCCCGCCATGGCGTCACGCCTCTCTCGTCGGGTGTGCTGTTCCTGTCCCTGTGCGGCGGATCGTGCCCGCCTTCTTGTCCTCCACCCGCGCGGGGCGAATCCGGTCGGACCGGGTTCCTCGCCGCCGCCGGACTCCGGTCCACGCGGTCGGGCGTGTCGCATTCCTGGGAGGGCACACGCCTGTGGCGGGTCGGAGTGGTGACGTCACATCTGGGCCGAGCTGCCGCCGCGAGACACACGACGACAGCGCAATGGCGCTTGAGCAACCGAATCAGTATAGACAGAAGCGGGCCCGGTCCGCCAATCGGCGGGCCGGGCCCGGCGGCCCCAGGGCTCAGCGGCCCCACTCGGTGGGCGGGCCGGCGTTGAGCAGCAGGGTGAAGACGACGGCGACCACGGCGACCGCCAGGAGCGCGCTGACCACCGGGTGGCGCAGCACCACGACGAGGAGTCGTTCGAGGGGCCGCCGCTCCCCCGGCGCACGGTCCACGACCTGCCACCGCGACGCCGGCTCGCCGCGCCGCCGCTGGGCCCGCTCGAACGGGACCGTCATGAACGGGACGATCGTCGAACCGAGGCCGAGGAGTCCGCGGGCCACGGGCCACCGCCCGTCGATCCACACGGCGACCGTCACCACGAGGTAGCAGAGGAACACGAAGCCGTGGACGCCGCCGGCGATCGGCACCACCCGCTCCGTGACTCCGCCGTACTTGAGGCCCATGGCCATCAGCAGACCGGCCCAGGTGAACATCTCGGCCATCGCCGTGACGGCGAAGAGGCGGCGCGGGCCGGGCAGACTCATCGCTCCAGCTCCCCGCCGCGGTTCGCGCGCCGGATGCGCCGGGCACGGTCGATCTCGGGACGGAAGGTCCGCAGCGCCCAGCGCACGGCCACGACGGCCACGGCGAGCACCACGATGAGGATGAGCAGTTCAGGCATGCTCCCCAGCCTAGCGGCCGCCGCCGCGCCGTCGTCGGACACGGCGACGCCCCCGCCTCCGGGAGACCCGGAGGCGGGGGCGTCGCGCGTCAGCGGCTCAACGGAGCCACGAGACGGGATGCGTCAGATCACTTGGTGATCTTGGTGACGCGGCCGGAGCCCACGGTGCGGCCACCCTCGCGGATGGCGAAGCCGAGGCCCTCCTCCATGGCGATCGGCTGGATGAGCTCGACCGACATCTCGGTGGTGTCGCCGGGCATGACCATCTCGGTGCCCTCGGGCAGCGTGATGACGCCGGTGACGTCGGTGGTGCGGAAGTAGAACTGCGGGCGGTAGTTCGAGTAGAACGGGTTGTGACGCCCACCCTCGTCCTTAGACAGGATGTAGACGTTCGCCTCGAAGTTGGTGTGCGGGGTGATGGAGCCCGGCTCCACCACGACCTGGCCGCGCTCCACGTCGTCGCGCTTCAGGCCGCGCAGCAGCAGACCGCAGTTCTCGCCGGCCCAGGCCTCGTCGAGCTGCTTGTGGAACATCTCGATGCCGGTGACGGTGGTCTTCTGCACGTCGCGGATGCCGACGATCTCGACCTCGGAGTTGATCTTCAGGGTGCCGCGCTCGGCGCGACCGGTCACCACGGTGCCACGGCCGGTGATGGTGAAGACGTCCTCGATCGGCATCAGGAACGGCTTGTCCTTGTCGCGGACCGGGTCCGGGATGAACTCGTCCACGGCCTCCATGAGGTCCTCGACGGACTTGACCCACTGGGGGTCGCCCTCGAGGGCCTTCAGACCGGAGGTGCGGATGACCGGGGCCTCGTCGCCGTCGAAGTCCTGGGAGGACAGCAGCTCGCGGACCTCCATCTCGACGAGCTCGAGGAGCTCCTCGTCCTCGACCATGTCCGACTTGTTCAGGGCCACGAGCAGGGCCGGCACGCCGACCTGGCGGGCCAGGAGCACGTGCTCACGGGTCTGGGCCATCGGGCCGTCGGTGGCGGCGACCACGAGGATCGCACCGTCCATCTGAGCGGCGCCGGTGATCATGTTCTTGATGTAGTCGGCGTGACCGGGGGCATCCACGTGGGCGTAGTGACGCTTGTCGGTCTGGTACTCCACGTGGGAGATGTTGATGGTGATGCCGCGCTGACGCTCCTCGGGGGCGGAGTCGATCGTCGCGAAGTCACGGGCCTCGTTCAGGTCCGGGTACTTGTCGTACAGGACCTTCGAGATGGCGGCGGTCAGCGTGGTCTTGCCGTGGTCAACGTGGCCGATGGTGCCGATGTTGACGTGCGGCTTCGTCCGCTCGAACTTTGCCTTTGCCACTAGTTCCTCCTAAGAACTGGTTCATCGTCAAGAAGACTGCTCAGCCGCCTGCGACGTGCTGACAACTTGACTGAGTCTACTCGGATGGTGCGGGGTTGGGGAAATCCCGGCCTCACGAGGGCCAGTCCGGTTCCAGGCCGTCGGGACCGCCGGAAGCGGACCGGACCTGACCCGTCCTGATCGCGGACCGCCGCGCCGGGGAGGGCGGTCCGGTCGCCCCGGGCCGGCCGCGGCTGCGGCGGCCGGCCCGGGGCAGGTCGTTCAGAGCAGGTGACCTGCGGTCACTCGCCCTGGGACTTCTGGATGATCTCGTCCGCCACGGCCTTGGGGACCTCGGCGTAGGAGTGGAAGGTCATCGAGTACACCGCGCGGCCCTGCGTCTTGGAGCGGAGGTCGCCGATGTAGCCGAACATCTCCGACAGCGGCACGAGGGCGTTGACCACCTTCACGCCGGTGGCGTCCTCCATGGACTGGATCTGGCCGCGGCGGGAGTTCAGGTCGCCGATGACGTCGCCCATGAACTCCTCGGGGGTGCGGACCTCCACGGCCATCAGCGGCTCGAGGATGATCGGGTTGGCCTTGCGGACACCCTCCTTGAAGGCCTGGGAGCCGGCGATCTTGAACGCCATCTCCGAGGAGTCGACGTCGTGGTACGCGCCGTCGAGCAGGGTGGCCTTCACGCCGACCATCGGGTAGCCGGCCAGCACGCCGAACTGCATGGCGTCCTGGATGCCCGCGTCCACCGAGGGGATGTACTCGCGGGGCACGCGGCCGCCGGTGACGGCGTTCTCGAACTCGTAGACCTCGCCGTCGGCGGTGTCCAGGGGCTCGAAGGACAGCTGCACCTTGGCGAACTGGCCGGAGCCGCCGGTCTGCTTCTTGTGCGTGTAGTCGACCTTGTCGACCTTGCGCTTGATGGTCTCGCGGTACGCGACCTGGGGCTTGCCCACGTTGGCCTCGACCTTGAACTCGCGCTTCATGCGGTCCACGAACACGTCCAGGTGGAGCTCGCCCATGCCGCCGATCTCGGTCTGGCCGGTCTCCTCGTTGAGGTTCACGCGGAACGTGGGGTCCTCGGCGACGAGCTTCTGGATGGCGGTGGAGAGCTTCTCCTGGTCACCCTTGGTCTTCGGCTCGATGGCCACGGAGATCACGGGCTCCGGGAAGGTCATCGACTCGAGGATGATCGGGTTCGCGGGATCGCACAGGGTGTCGCCCGTGGTGGTGTCCTTGAGGCCGATCACGGCGTAGATGTGGCCGGCGACCACCTCGTCCACCGGGTTCTCCTTGTTGGCGTGCATCTGGAACAGCTTGCCGATGCGCTCCTTCTTGCCCTTGGTGGCGTTGAGGATCTGCGCACCGGACTCCAGGCGGCCGGAGTACACGCGGATGAAGGTCAGCGTGCCGAAGAAGGGGTGCGTGGCGATCTTGAAGGCGAGGGCCGAGAACGGGGCCTCCTTCGACGCCTCGCGCTCCAGCACCTCCTCCTCGTCGTTCACGGCGTGGCCCTTGACGGAGCCGGCGTCCAGCGGGTTGGGCAGGTAGGCGACCACGGCGTCCAGCATCGGCTGCACGCCACGGTTCTTGAACGCGGAGCCGCAGAACACCGGGTAGGCCTCGGCGTTCACGGTCAGCTGGCGCACGCCGGCCTGGATCTCCTCGACGGTGAGCTCCTCGCCCTCGAGGTACTTCTCCATGAGCTCCTCGGAGGTCTCGGCGACGGCCTCGACGAGCTCGTTGCGGTACTCCTCGGCCTTCTCCTGGAGCTCGGCGGGGATCTCGCGGGTCTCATAGGAGGCGCCCATGGTGACGTCGCCCTTGGCGTCGCCCGGCCACACGAAGGCCTTCATGGAGAGCAGGTCGACGACGCCCACGAAGTCGTTCTCGGCGCCGATCGGCAGCTGCATCACGAGCGGACGCGCGCCGAGGCGCTTCACGATGGTGTCAACGGTGAAGTAGAAGTCCGCGCCCAGCTTGTCCATCTTGTTGACGAAGCAGATGCGCGGGACGTTGTACTTGTCCGCCTGGCGCCACACGGTCTCCGACTGGGGCTCCACGCCCTCCTTGCCGTCGAACACGGCGACGGCGCCGTCGAGCACGCGCAGCGAGCGCTCCACCTCGACCGTGAAGTCCACGTGGCCGGGGGTGTCGATGATGTTGATCTGGTGGTCGTTCCAGAAGCAGGTCACCGCGGCGGAGGTGATGGTGATGCCGCGCTCCTTCTCCTGCTCCATCCAGTCCGTCGTCGCGCCGCCGTCGTGGGTCTCGCCCAGCTTGTGGTTGACACCCGTGTAGAACAGGATGCGCTCGGTGGTGGTGGTCTTGCCGGCATCGATGTGGGCCATGATGCCGATGTTGCGGACCTTGTGCAGGTCGGTCAGCACGTCCTGTGCCACGGTGTCTCCCTTGGTCGGGTGGAATGGGGGGCTCGTGAGGTGGATGCGGTGGGTGGCCCGTCCGAGAGGACGCACCTGCGGCCCGAGGCGCGGATCGCGCGCCCCGGGCCACACGGATCACCAGCGGTAGTGGGCGAAGGCCTTGTTGGCCTCGGCCATCTTGTGGGTGTCCTCGCGACGCTTCACGGCGCCGCCCAGGCCGTTCGAGGCGTCCAGGATCTCGTTCATCAGACGCTCGGTCATGGTCTTCTCACGGCGGGCCTTGGAGAAGCCGACCAGCCAGCGCAGGGCCAGGGCCGTGGAGCGGCCCGGCTTGACCTCGACGGGCACCTGGTAGGTGGCGCCGCCGACGCGGCGGGAGCGCACCTCGAGGGCCGGCTTGATGTTGTCCATGGCCTTCTTGAGGGTGGCCACGGGATCGGCGCCGTTCTTGGCACGGGCGCCCTCGAGCGCGCCGTACACGATGCGCTCGGCGGTGGACTTCTTGCCGTCGACGAGCACCTTGTTGATCAGCTGCGTGACCAGCGGGGAGCCGTAGACGGGATCGACGACGAGGGGGCGCTTCGGCGCAGGACCCTTACGAGGCATTACTTCTTCTCCTTCTTGGCGCCGTAGCGGGAGCGGGCCTGGCCGCGGTTCTTCACGCCCTGGGTGTCGAGGGCGCCGCGCACGATCTTGTAGCGCACGCCGGGCAGGTCCTTCACACGACCGCCGCGGACGAGCACGATCGAGTGCTCCTGCAGGTTGTGGCCCTCGCCGGGGATGTAGGCGGTGACCTCGATGCCGCCGTTCAGGCGCACACGGGCGACCTTGCGCAGCGCCGAGTTCGGCTTCTTGGGCGTGGTGGTGTACACACGGGTGCACACGCCACGACGCATGGGGTTCCCCTGCAGGGCAGGGGCCTTCGTATTGACGACCTTGGGTGAGCGGCCCTTGCGGACCAGCTGCTGAATCGTAGGCACTCTTCAGCCTTCCTGTGTTTCGGTGATCGCTGACGTGATCGACCGGCGCCCGGGGCGCCGGCTGCTCGTTCCTCTGCTCTGCCTCTCCCTGTGGGGGCTCGCAACGAGCAGACGTCCGCAGGCGTGCAAAAGTGTGGCATCTGCCGCGCAATGACCCCGCGACCCGGACAGCGTCCAATTTGCCACACGAAAAACAATCCTTGACAGCATAGCACGCCCCGGCGCCGTCGACGAGCCGGCCCCGCACGCCAAGGGGCCCGCCGCTCCCCCGCGTGAGCGGCGGAACGGCGGGCCCCCTGGGGGACGGGGATCAGGCGCGGAAGTCGCCCCCGCGGTCGTAGTCGTCCAACGAGACGGCGTGGAAGTCGTTCTCGCCGAGCGACTGGTCCAGGCCCGGGTAGTCGAAGTCCGCGAAGCCGGCCGGCGAGGCGAACAGGTTGGCCTTCGCCTCCTCCGTCGGCTCCACGACGGTCTTCGTGTAGCGGTCCAGGCCCGTGCCGGCCGGGATCAGCTTGCCGATGATCACGTTCTCCTTCAGGCCCAGCAGCGGGTCGGACTTGCCCTCCATGGCCGCCTGCGTCAGGACGCGGGTCGTCTCCTGGAAGGACGCGGCCGACAGCCACGAGTCCGTGGCCAGCGAGGCCTTCGTGATGCCCATCAGCTCGTCGCGGCCGGAGGCCGGCTGGCGGCCCTCAGCGACGGCGGCGCGGTTGGCGGCCACGAAGCGCGCCCGGTCCGTGAGCTCGCCCGGCAGCAGGTCGGTGTCACCGGACTCGATGACGGTGATGCGACGCAGCATCTGCCGGACGATGACCTCCACGTGCTTGTCGTGGATGCCCACGCCCTGGGACTGGTACACGTTCTGCACCTCGTCCACGAGGAACCGCTGCGCGGCCCGCGGGCCGAGCACGCGCAGGACCTGCTTCGGGTCCACGGCGCCGGCCACGAGCTGCGTGCCCACCGGCACGTGCTCGCCGTCGGCCACGAGGATGCGCGCACGGCGCAGCACCGGGTAGGCGATCTCCTCGGAGCCGTCGTCCGGCGTGAGCAGCAGGCGCACGGACGCCTCGGTGTCCTCGATGGTCACGCGGCCGGCGACCTCGGAGATCGGGGCCACGCCCTTCGGGGTGCGGGCCTCGAAGAGCTCCTGGATGCGGGGCAGACCCTGCGTGATGTCGTCGGCCGAGGCCACACCGCCGGTGTGGAACGTGCGCATGGTGAGCTGGGTGCCCGGCTCACCGATCGACTGGGCCGCGATGATGCCGACGGCCTCGCCGATGTCCACCAGCTGGCCGGTGGCCATGGAGCGGCCGTAGCACTTCGCGCAGGTGCCCACGGCGGACTCGCAGGTCAGGACCGAGCGGACCTTGATCTCCGTGACGCCGGCGGCCACCAGCTCGCCGATCAGCACGTCGCCCACGTCCGCACCGGCCGAGGCCAGCACCGTGCCGTCCTCGCCCGTGACGTCCTGGGCCAGCGTGCGGGCGAAGGCCGAGTTCTCGACCTGCTCGTGGGCCACCAGCTCGCCGTCGGCGTTCGGGGCGGCGATCGTGACGGACAGGCCGCGCTCGGTGCCGCAGTCGTCCTCGCGGACGATGACGTCCTGGGACACATCGACGAGACGACGGGTCAGGTAGCCCGAGTTCGCGGTCTTCAGCGCGGTGTCCGCGAGGCCCTTGCGGGCGCCGTGGGTGGCGGAGAAGTACTCGAGCACGGACAGGCCCTCGCGGTACGAGGACTTGATCGGACGCGGGATGATCTCACCCTTCGGGTTGGCCACGAGGCCGCGGATGCCCGCGATCTGGCGCACCTGGAGCCAGTTGCCTCGCGCACCGGAGGACACCATGCGGTTGATGGTGTTGAGCTTCGGCAGGCCGTCCTTCATGGCCGCGGCGACCTCGTCGGTGGCCTTGTTCCAGATGTCGATCAGCTCGGAGCGACGCTCGTCGTCCGCGATCAGGCCCTTGTCGTACTGCTGCTGCACGCGCTGGGCCTGCTCCTCGTAGCCCTCCATGATGGCGGCCTTGTCGAAGTCGGAGGTGATGTCCGAGATCGCCACGGTCACACCCGACCAGGTGCCCCAGTGGAAGCCGGCGTCCTTGAGGTTGTCCAGCGTCTGCGCGGTGACGACCATCGGGTAGCGCTCGGCCAGGTCGTTGACCAGCTGACCGAGGGTGCCCTTGGTCGCCTGCTTGTCCAGCCACGGGTAGTCGTCCGGCAGCAGCTCGTTGAACAGCACCTTGCCCAGGGTGGTCTCGATGAGGGCGATCTCGCCCTCGGACCAGCCCTCGGGGGCCGGCACGTCCGCCGACGGCACGAAGCCCTCGACGCCGATCCGTGCGGGCGCGTTCAGGTGCAGGTCGCCGCCGTCGAACGCCATGATGGCCTCGCCGACGGTCGCGTACAGGTTGCCCGCGCCGACCTCGTCCGGACGCACCGTGGTGAGGTGGTTCAGTCCGATGATCATGTCCTGGGCCGGCACGGCGACCGCGCGGCCGTCCGAGGGCTTCAGGATGTTGTGGCTCGAGAGCATGAGCAGGCGCGCCTCGGCCTGGGCCTCCGGCGACAGGGGCAGGTGGACCGCCATCTGGTCGCCGTCGAAGTCCGCGTTGAACGCGGAGCAGACCAGCGGGTGCAGCTGCAGGGCCTTGCCTTCCACGAGCTGCGGCTCGAAGGCCTGGATGCCCAGACGGTGCAGGGTGGGGGCGCGGTTCAGCAGGACCGGGTGCTCGGTGATGACCTCCTCGAGCACGTCCCAGACCTGCGGACGGAAGCGCTCCACCATGCGCTTGGCGGACTTGATGTTCTGCGCGTGGTTCAGGTCCACGAGACGCTTCATCACGAACGGCTTGAACAGCTCCAGCGCCATCTGCTTCGGCAGGCCGCACTGGTGCAGCTTGAGCTGGGGACCCACCACGATGACCGAGCGGCCCGAGTAGTCCACGCGCTTGCCGAGCAGGTTCTGACGGAACCGGCCCTGCTTGCCCTTGAGCATGTCGGAGAGTGACTTGAGCGGGCGGTTGCCCGGGCCGGTCACCGGCCGGCCGCGGCGGCCGTTGTCGAACAGCGAGTCCACGGCCTCCTGCAGCATGCGCTTCTCGTTGTTGACGATGATCTCGGGCGCGCCGAGGTCGAGCAGCCGCTTCAGGCGGTTGTTGCGGTTGATCACGCGACGGTACAGGTCGTTGAGGTCGGAGGTCGCGAAGCGGCCGCCGTCCAGCTGCACCATCGGACGCAGCTCCGGCGGGATCACCGGGACGGCGTCCAGGACCATGCCCTCGGGCGAGTTGTCCGTGGTCAGGAACGCGTTGACGACCTTCAGGCGCTTCAAGGCGCGGGTCTTGCGCTGGCCCTTGCCCGTCTTGATGGTCTCACGCAGCATCTCGGACTCGGCCTCGAGGTCGAAGGTCTGCAGGCGACGCTGGATCGCCTCCGCGCCCATCGAGCCCTCGAAGTACTGGCCGTACTTGTCCCGCATGGCGCGGTACAGACCCTCGTCGCCCTCGAGGTCGGCGACCTTGAGGTTCTTGAAGCGGTCCCAGACCTGCTCCTTGCGGTCCAGGTCCGCGTCCGCGCGCTTGCGGATCTGCGCCATGGTCTTGTCCGCGGCGTCGCGGGCCTTCTTCTTCTCGGCGGCCTTGGCGCCCTCGGACTCCAGCTTGGCCAGGTCCTTCTCGAGGTCGGCGGCCACCGCGGCGATGTCGGAGTCACGCTGGTCGGCCAGGACACGGGTCTCCTGGTCGTACTCGGCCTGGAGGTTGGCCAGGTCGCGGTGCCGGGCCTCCTCGTCCACCGAGGTGATCATGTACGCCGCGAAGTAGATGACCTTCTCGAGGTCCTTCGGCGCCAGGTCCAGCAGGTAGCCCAGGCGCGAGGGCACGCCCTTGAAGTACCAGATGTGGGTGACCGGCGCAGCCAGCTCGATGTGGCCCATGCGGTCGCGGCGCACCTTCGAGCGGGTCACCTCGACGCCGCAGCGCTCGCAGATGATGCCCTTGAAGCGCACGCGCTTGTACTTGCCGCACGCGCACTCCCAGTCACGGGTGGGGCCGAAGATCTTCTCGCAGAAGAGTCCGTCCTTCTCCGGCTTCAGGGTGCGGTAGTTGATGGTCTCCGGCTTCTTGACCTCGCCGTAGGACCAGCGGCGGATGTCCTCCGCCGTGGCCAGGCCGATGCGCATCAGGCCGAAAGAGTTGTCAGTGGACATGCTGTTCACGCTCATGCTCCGGTGAACTCCCTTGGTTCAGTGGTTCTCAGGTGACGTCTTGTGGATGCGGGATCGGGCCCGGCTCAGACTTCCTCCACCGAGCTGGGCTCGGCGTGGGAGAGGTCGATGCCCAGCTCCTCGGCGGCGCGGTAGACCTCGTCCTCCGCGTCGCGCATCTCGATGGCCTGGCCGTCGGCGGAGAGGACCTCCACGTTCAGGCAGAGGGACTGCATCTCCTTGATGAGCACCTTGAAGGACTCGGGAACACCCGGCTCCGGGATGTTCTCGCCCTTGACGATGGCCTCGTAGACCTTCACGCGGCCGTGGATGTCGTCGGACTTGATGGTCAGCAGCTCCTGGAGGGTGAACGCCGCGCCGTACGCCTCGAGCGCCCACACCTCCATCTCGCCGAAGCGCTGGCCGCCGAACTGGGCCTTACCGCCCAGCGGCTGCTGCGTGATCATCGAGTACGGGCCCGTGGAACGGGCGTGGATCTTGTCGTCCACCAGGTGGTGCAGCTTGAGCATGTACATGTAGCCCACGGACACCGGGTCCGGGAACGGCTCGCCGGTGCGGCCGTCGAACAGCTGCGCCTTGCCGCTGTCGCTCATGAGACGGTCGCCGTCGCGGGTCACGTTCACGTGGCCGAGCAGGCCCGTGATCTCGTACGCCTCGGCGCCGTCGAACACCGGGGTGGCCACGTTGACCGGACCGGACTGCCGCGGGAAGTTCGGCAGGTCCTTGATCCACTCCGGCTCGCCCTGGATGTCCCAGCCGCGCGAGGCGGCCCAGCCCAGGTGCAGCTCCATGACCTGGCCGAGGTTCATGCGGCCGGGGACGCCGAGCGGGTTCAGCACGATGTCCACCGGGGTGCCGTCCGCCAGGAACGGCATGTCCTCGAGCGGCAGGATCTTCGAGATGACGCCCTTGTTGCCGTGGCGGCCGGCCATCTTGTCGCCGTCGGTGATCTTGCGCTTCTGCGCCACGTAGACGCGCACCAGCTGGTTCACGCCCGGGGGCAGGTCGTCGTCCTCGTCGCGGTCGAAGATGCGCACGCCGATGACGGTGCCGGACTCGCCGTGCGGCACCTTCAGGGACGTGTCGCGGACCTCGCGGGACTTCTCGCCGAAGATCGCGCGCAGCAGGCGCTCCTCCGGGGTCAGCTCGGTCTCGCCCTTCGGGGTCACGCGGCCGACCAGGATGTCGCCGGCCTCCACCTCGGCGCCGATGTGGATGATGCCGCGCTCGTCGAGCTGCGAGAGCACCTCCTCGGACACGTTGGGGATGTCGCGCGTGATCTCCTCGGCGCCCAGCTTGGTGTCGCGGGCGTCGACCTCGTGCTCCTCGATGTGGATCGAGGTGAGGACGTCCTCCGAGACCATGCGCTGGGACAGGATGATCGCGTCCTCGTAGTTCAGGCCCTCCCAGGGCATGAACGCGACGAGGAGGTTCTTGCCGAGCGCGAGCTCGCCGTTGTCCGTGGCGGGACCGTCGGCGATGATGCTCAGCGGCTCCACCCGCTCGCCCTCGGAGACGCGCACCCGCTGGTTGTAGGCGTTGCCCTGGTTCGAGCGGGCGAACTTCATGATCGGGTAGTGCGTGGTGGTGCCGTCGTCGTTCATGACGGTCACCAGGTCCGCGGCCACCTCGGTCACGACGCCGCCCTGGGTGGCCGTCACGGAGTCGCCCGCGTCCACGGCCACGTACTTCTCCATGCCGGTGCCCACGTAGGGGGCCTCGGAGCGGAGCAGCGGCACGGCCTGACGCTGCATGTTCGCGCCCATGAGCGCGCGGTTGGCGTCGTCGTGCTCGAGGAACGGGATCAGGGCGGTGGCCGCCGACACCATCTGGCGCGGGGACACGTCCATGTAGTCGATCTCGTCCACGGTCGAGAGCACGGGCTCGCCGTCGCCGCCGCGCTGGCGGCAGAGCACGAACTCCTCCTCGAACCGGCCGTCCTCATCCACCGGGGCGTTCGCCTGGGCGATCTGGAAGGCCAGCTCGTCGTCGGCGGTCAGGTAGTCCACGGTGTCCGTGACCCGGCCGTCGACCACGCGGCGGTACGGGGTCTCGATGAAGCCGAAGGAGTTGATCCGGCCGAAGGTCGCCAGCGAGCCGATGAGGCCGATGTTCGGGCCTTCCGGGGTCTCGATGGGGCACATGCGGCCGTAGTGCGACGGGTGGACGTCACGGACCTCCATGCCGGCACGGTCGCGGGACAGGCCGCCCGGGCCGAGCGCGGACAGGCGGCGCTTGTGCGTCAGGCCGGCCAGCGGGTTGTTCTGGTCCATGAACTGGGACAGCTGCGAGGTGCCGAAGAACTCCTTGATCGCCGCCACCACGGGGCGGATGTTGATCAGGGTCTGCGGGGTGATCGCCTCGACGTCCTGAGTGGTCATGCGCTCGCGCACGACGCGCTCCATGCGGGACAGGCCGGTGCGGATCTGGTTCTCGATCAGCTCGCCCACCGCACGGATGCGACGGTTGCCGAAGTGGTCGATGTCGTCGATCTCCACGCGCACGTCCACCGGCTCGCCGTCGCGCGTGCCCTTGATGACGGTCTCGCCGGCGTGCAGCGCGGCGATGAAGTGCACCATCTGGACGATGTCGTCCTCGGTGAGCACAGACGCGTTGGGGTCGCCGAGGTGCACGTCCACGCCGAGCTTGCGGTTGAGCTTGTAGCGGCCCACCTTGGCGAGGTCGTAGCGCTTCGGGGTGAAGTACAGGCTGTTCAGCAGCGTCTGCGCGGCGTCGACGGCGGCCGGCTCGCCCGGGCGCAGCTTGCGGTAGATGTCGAGCAGGGCCTCGTCCTGGTCCGCGGTGCCGTCCTTCTCGAGGGTGGCGCGGATGGAGTCGTAGTGGCCGAACTCCTCCAGGATGCGGGACTCGGTCCAGCCCATGGCCTTGAGCAGCACCGTCACGGGCTGCTTGCGCTTGCGGTCGAGGCGGACGCCGACCTGGTCACGCTTGTCCACCTCGAGCTCGAACCAGGCGCCGCGCGAGGGGATGATCTTCGCGGAGAAGATCTCCTTGTCCGAGGTCTTGTCCGGGGTGCGCTCGAAGTAGGCGCCCGGGGAGCGGACCAGCTGGGAGACGACGACGCGCTCGGTGCCGTTGATGATGAACGTGCCGTTGCGGGTCATCAGCGGGAAGTCGCCCATGAAGACGGTCTGCTGCTTGATCTCGCCGGTCGTGTTGTTCATGAACTCGGCCTTGACGTACAGCGGGGCGGAGAAGGTCGCGTCGCGATCCTTGCACTCCTCCTCCGTCATCTTGGCGTCGGCGAACTCCGGCTCGGCGAAGGACAGGGACATGGTGCCCTGGAAGTCCTCGATCGGGGAGATCTCCTCGAAGATGTCCGTCAGTCCCGAGGTGACGGGCACGGAGTGGTCGTCGGCGGCCAGGGCGGCGTCCACGCGCGCGGCCCACCGCTCATTGCCGATCAGGCGGTCGAACGACTCGGTCTGCAGCGCCAGCAGGTCCGGCACGTCCAGCGGCTCGGAGATCTTGGCGAAGGAGACGCGTCCGGCGGAGGCGCCGGATCGCGGGGAGACGGTAGCGGTTTCGTTGGAGGTGCTCGAGGCGACCACGTAGGATCCTTCCACAGGCCTTCTGGGTTCCGTTCGCTCCCCTGCCGCGAGACGGCGGCGCCGGCCCACCGCTATATGAAGGCCGTGCGGAACCGTGCGGGCCACGGCGGGACGCGGGGTCCTGCGGGCGGCACGGAACAGGGGAGATGCAAAGATCCATCCTATCCCCGCCCGTCTCCCCTGTCCAGCCGCGGGTGCGTGACCTGGGACGCCACGAGGCCCCCGGTCCGCAGTGCGGATCCGGGGGCCTCGTGAGGAGGCGTGATGCGGCTCAGGCCGCGATCATCACTTGAGGGTGACGGTGGCGCCGGCGCCCTCGAGCTGCTCCTTGGCCTTCTCGGCGGTCTCCTTGTTGACGCCCTCGAGGATGGGCTTGGGGGCGCCGTCCACCAGGTCCTTGGCCTCCTTCAGGCCGAGGGAGGTGAGGGCGCGCACCTCCTTGATGACGCCGATCTTCTTGTCGCCGGCGGCCTCGAGGACGACGTCGAACTCGTCCTTCTCCTCGGCGGCGGCGGCCTCGGCACCACCGGCGGCACCGCCGGCGGCGGCCACGGCCACGGGGGCGGCGGCGGTGACGTCGAACTTCTCCTCGAACGCCTTGATGAACTCGGACAGCTCGATGAGGGTCAGCTCCTCGAACGCGGCGAGCAGCTCTTCGGTGGTCAGCTTGGCCATGATGGCTCCTTTACGGGTACGTCTTGACTACGTGTGAAGTGGTGGGCCGTGCAGCCCGGGGCGGACTGCTCAGGCAGCCTCGCCCTGCGCGGCGCGCAGCGCCTCGACCGTGCGGACGGTCTTGGACAGCGGCGCCTGGAACAGGGCGGCAGCCTTGGACATGCTGCCCTTCATCGCGCCGGCGAACTTGGCCAGCAGCACCTCGCGGGACTCGAGGTCCGCGAGCTTCTTGATGCCGGCCTCGTCCAGGGGCTGGCCATCCATGTAGCCGCCCTTGAGCACGAGCTTCTCGTGATCCTTGGCAAAGTCACGCAGGGCCTTCGCGACGTTGACCGGGTCCCCGGTCACGAACGCGATCGCGGTGGGACCGGACAGGTGAGCCTCGAGGCCCTCCAGACCGGCGTCCTTGGCCGCGATCTCGGCCAGCGTGTTCTTCGCCACGGCGTAGGTCGCGTCCTGACGGATGGAGTCACGCAGCTGCTTGAGCTCCGTCACCGTCAGGCCACGGTATTCCGTCAGAACAGCGGCGCTGGACTCACGGAACAGGTCCGTGAGCTCAGCCACCGCCGACTCCTTCGCGGACGTCGCCATGGCACTCCTCTCGATGATGCGTGGGAACCGCCACCCCGAGACGAGAAAGCGCCCCGTGCAGATGCACGGGGCGCAGCAGGAGCATCGACGCCGTCGGACCCAGAGGGTCGACGAGCGGATGCGAGCGTGGCTCACGTTCACCTGCGCGGGCCGTCTCCGTCAGGGAGATCCTTCGGTGGGCTCTGCCCGGAGGCAGGACACCACGACCGGCGGTCTTCGGTAGGCACCAGCGTACACGTCCGGGGCGGTCCCGCAAAATCGGCCCGGGGCGACGCCGGCCGGCCACCCCGCTGTGGGGACGACCGGCCGGCGTCGTGGGCCCCGATCACCGGGGCCGCGTGGCTCAGAGCTCCGAGGAGTCCACCGAGGTCACGTTCGGGTCCATGGGCACGCCCGGGCCGAAGGTGGTGGCCACGGTGGCCTTGGAGATGTAGCGGCCCTTGGAGGAGGACGGCTTCAGACGCAGGACCTCCTCGAGGGCTGCGGCGTAGTTCTCCACCAGGGCCTTGGCCTCGAAGGAGGTCTTGCCGATGATGAAGTGCAGGTTGGAGTGCTTGTCGACGCGGAAGTCGATCTTGCCGCCCTTGATGTCGGCCACGGCCTTGGCCACGTCCGGGGTCACGGTGCCGGTCTTGGGGTTCGGCATCAGGTTGCGGGGGCCGAGCACCTTGCCCAGACGGCCGACCTTGCCCATGAGCTCCGGGGAGGCCACGGCGGCGTCGAAGTCCACCCAGCCCTCGGAGATCCGGGCGATCAGGTCGTCGTCGCCCACGACGTCCGCGCCGGCGGCGCGGGCGGCCTCGGCGCGGTCACCGGTGGCGAACACGACGACGCGGGCGGTCTTGCCGGTGCCGTGGGGCAGGCTCACGGAGCCGCGGACCATCTGGTCGGCCTTGCGGGGGTCGACCGAGAGGCGGAGGGCCACCTCCACGGTGGCGTCGGTCTTGGAGGGGTTGGTCTCCTTGGCGAGGCGGATCGCCTCCGCCGGCGAGTACAGATCATCGCCGATCGCGGCCTTGGCCGCCTTGTATGCCTTGCTGCGCTGTGCCATCTGCGTTCTTCTCCTTGTGCAGTCGTGGTCTGCGGGCCGCGCTCGGCCCTGCCACTGGAAGGGGGTGGGGGAGGGCGTCAGCCCTCGACGGTGATGCCCATCGAGCGGGCGGTGCCCGCGATGATCTTGGCGGCGGCCTGCACGTCGTTGGCGTTCAGGTCCTCCATCTTGGTCTGGGCGATCTCCTCGCACTGGGCCTGGGTCAGCGTGCCGACCTTGGCCGTGTGCGGGGTGGCGGAGCCCTTGGCGACGCCGGCGGCCTTCTTGATGAGCTCGGCGGCCGGCGGGGTCTTGGTCACGAAGGTGAACGAGCGGTCCTCGTACACGGTGATCTCGACCGGGACCACGTTGCCGCGCTGCGACTCGGTGGCGGCGTTGTACGCCTTGCAGAACTCCATGATGTTCACGCCGTGCTGGCCCAGGGCGGGGCCGATGGGCGGGGCCGGGTTGGCGGCGCCGGCCTGGATCTGAAGCTTGATCAGACCGGTGACCTTCTTCTTGGGAGCCATGAGTGGATCCTTCTCTCACTGGGGGACCCTCGGCGCAGGAGCGCACCGGGGGCGGTGGCCGCCGTGGCGCGGCGGCCGGTGCCGCGTCCGGGCCGGCAGGCGGCCGGCCCGGTGCGGAAGCGTCGGGTGTCCTCAGATGGCCTTGGTCACCTGGTTGAAGGACAGCGTCACGGGGGTCTCGCGCTCGAAGATCGAGACGAGCACCACGAGCTGCTGGGCCTCCGGCTTGATCTCGGAGATCGTGGCCGGGAGGGTCTCGAACGGGCCGTCGTTGACGGTGACCGACTCGCCGACCTCGAAGTCCACGTGGATCGCGGGGGCGGCGGGCGCACCGGACTCGGCCGAGGCGGGGACGGCCAGGCCGGCCTTCTCGGCGGCACGGGCGGCCTCCTGGATCACGGACGGGGCGAGCATGTCGTACACCTCGTCCAGGCTGAGCGGCTGCGGGTGGTGGGCATCGTTGCCCACGAAGCCCGTGACGCCCGGGGTGTGCCGCACGACGCCCCACGAGGCGTCGTCGAGGTCCATGCGGACGAGCACGTAGCCCGGGATGCGCACGCGCGAGACGATCTTGCGCGTGGTGTTCTTGATCTCCACGACCTCCTCCATGGGGACCTCGATCTCGTAGATCGAGTCCTCCATGTCCTGGGTCAGGATGCGGGCCTCGAGGTTCGTCTTCACGCGCTTCTCGTAGCCGGCGTAGGTGTGGACGACGTACCAGTCGCCGGGCTGGCGGCGCAGGCGGGTGCGCAGCTCCTCGGCGGGGTCCACGGCGGGCTCGTCGTCGGACTGCTCCTCGACGGGGGTCGGTGCGTCCTCGCCCTCGGCGACGGCCAGGTCGGCCTCCTGCACGGTGGCCTCGGCGGTCTCGTCACCGCTGCCGGCGACCTCGTCCAGGGCGTCCTCGACGGGCGTGCCGGCGTCCTGCGCGGTCTCGGCGGTCTCCTCGGCCACGGCGTCCTCCGACATCGGGACGGACTCCTCGGCGGGCTGACGATCCAGTTCCTGCTCGGACACGGTTCCTGCTTTCTGCTGACGGACGGCGGGCCCTGCCGTCGGGGAGGGCCCTCACGGGCGTGCGGGGGACGCGTCCTGCGACGTCGGGACCGTCCGCGCCGGGCTCAGAGGCCGCCGGCGCCGAACAGGAGACCCGCCACGGTGCCGAACACCCAGTCCAGCCCCATGACCAGCAGGATCATGAACGCCACGAAGGCGAGCACCACTCCGGTCGTGCGCAGCAGCTCCTCGCTCGTGGGGGTGACGACCTTGCGGAGCTCGTCCACCACCTGGCGCAGGAACAGCGCGATCCGCGCGAACAGCCCGCGACGCTGCCTGCTCGGCGTGGGGGCGGGCCCCCCGCCGTTCGCCGCCATCTCAGTCACGTGGCCTCACTCGTCGGATCGCCGAATCGCTTTCTACACGTCCGATGCCGAGCACGAGGCCCGGCATCGAGCAGGGCAGACAGGACTCGAACCTGCAACCTGCGGTTTTGGAGACCGCTGCGCTACCAATTGCGCCACTACCCTTCGGACCGACGGAGCCGGCCGAACCCTCGCGGGATCGACCGTGATCGCGGTACCGGAGATCCAGGATACGCCATCGGGCGGCGGGAGTCGAACGGGCCCCGGGCAGTCAGTACCCTGGCAGGACGGAGCCCCGCTCCGCCCCGCCCTCCCCGTCGAGCTCGAAGAAGGTCCCCATGGCCGCGCCCGCCCGCCGCGTCTCCGCCCGTCTGTCCGCCATCGCGCCCTCCGCCACCCTCGCCGTCGACGCCCGCGCCAAGGAGCTCAAGGCCGCCGGGCGCCCGGTGATCGGCTTCGGCGCCGGCGAGCCCGACTTCCCCACCCCGGACTACATCGTGGAGGCCGCCGTCGCCGCGGCCCGGGACCCGAAGAACCACCGCTACTCCCCCGCCGCCGGCCTGCCCGAGCTGCGCGAGGCGATCGCGGCCAAGACGCTGCGCGACTCCGGCGTGTCCCTCGAGGCCGCCCAGGTGCTCGTGACCAACGGCGGGAAGCAGGCCGTGTACAACGCCTTCGCCGCCCTGCTGGACCCGCAGGACGAGGTGCTCGTCCCCGCCCCCTACTGGACCACCTACCCCGAGGCGATCCGCCTGGCCGGCGGCGTGCCGGTGGAGGTGTTCGCCGGCCCCGAGCAGGGCTACAAGGTCACCGTGGACCAGCTCGACGAGTCCGTCACGGACCGCACCAAGGTGCTCCTGTTCGTCTCCCCCTCCAACCCCACCGGCGCCGTGTACTCCCCCGAGGAGACGGCGGCGATCGGCCAGTGGGCACGGGAGCGGGGGCTGTGGGTGGTCACCGACGAGATCTACGAGCACCTGACCTACGACGGCATGCCGTTCACCTCGATCGTCCGCGCCGTGCCCGAGCTGGCGGAGCAGTCCGTGATCCTCAACGGCGTCGCCAAGACCTACGCGATGACGGGCTGGCGCGTCGGCTGGATGGCCGGTCCGCTGGACGTGGTCAAGGCCGCCACGAACCTGCAGTCCCACGCCACCTCGAACGTGGCCAACGTGTCGCAGCGGGCCGCACTGGCCGCCGTCGCCGGCCCGTTGGACGCCGTGGCGGAGATGAAGACGGCGTTCGACCGCCGGCGCCGGGCCATGGTCGAGGCCATGAACGCCGTGTCGGGCTTCCACTGCCCCACCCCGCAGGGCGCGTTCTACGCGTACGTGGACGTGCGGGAGGCGCTCGCGAAGACCTACCGCGGCGGCGTCACCCCCGCGACGTCGGCCGAGCTGGCCGCCTTCATCCTCGACGAGGCGGAGGTCGCCGTGGTCCCGGGCGAGGCGTTCGGCCCGTCCGGCTATCTGCGACTGTCCTACGCGCTGGGCGATGCGGACCTCGCCGAGGGCGTCGAGCGCATCCGCGCCCTGCTCAGCGCCTGAGCCGCACACCCCACCCCTGAGCCCCGCGACGCCGCGTGCCGCGGGGCTCAGGCGTATCCGCGGCGCGCGGCCCAGCGGGTCAGCTCGTGGCGGTTGGAGAGCTGGAGCTTGCGCAGCACGGAGGACACGTGGGTCTCGACCGTGCGGTCCGAGATGAACAGCTCCGCCCCGGCCTCCCGGTAGGTGTAGCCGCGGGCGATCAGCCGCATGACCTCCCGCTCCCGTGCCGAGAGCCGGTCGAGGTCCTCGTCGGGGGCCGCAGCCCCGCTCGTCGCCGCGGCGGGGACGGGCGGGGACGCGGGCGCCGTGCCGCGGAAGGCGTCGAGGACGAACCCGGCCAGTCGGGGCGAGAACACGGCATCGCCGTCGGCCACGCGGACCGCCGCGTCCGCCACCTCCACGCCGGAGGCCGTCTTGGTGATGTAGCCGCGGGCCCCCGCACGGATCACGGCGACGACGTCCTCGGCCGCGTCCGAGACGGACAGTGCCAGGAACCGCTGCGCGGGTCGGCGCGCGAGGACGCGTTCGGCCACCTCCGCTCCCCCGCCGCCGGCCCCGCCGGGCAGGTGCACGTCCAGCAGCACCACATCCGGCACCAGGTCCAGCACGGTGCGGACGGCCTCGTCCACGTCCCCGGCCTCGCCGACGATGGCCAGTCGGTCCGGGTCCAGGTCGGCGCGCAGGCCGGAGCGGAAGATCGCGTGGTCGTCCACGATGACGGCCGTGCGCGGGGCGGGGTCGGTCATGGGTGCTCCTGTCCGGCGCGCGCTCGCGCTCCCTCGGGCTCGGTCAGCGTCAGGTGGACCTCGGTGCCGCCCGGGCCGGACCGGATGCGGGCGGCCCCGCCGGCACGCTCCATGCGGCCGAGGATCGACTCCCGCACGCCGAGCCGGTCGGCCGGGACCGTGTGCAGGTCGAAGCCGGGGCCACGGTCCCGGACGAACACCTCCGCGACGGTGCGGCCATGGTCGTCCTCACCGGCCTCCGCGAAGACCTGCGCGTCGCCGGCGTGCCGGGCCGCGTTCTGCATGGCCTCGCGTGCCGCGGCCGCGAGCGGCTCGAGCCACGCCCCGGCGGCCCGGCCCACGGCCACGACCTCCACCCGGGACCCGTGTGCGTCCTCGACGGCGGCGGCGTGCTCTTCGAGCGCCTCCGCCAGGGAGCGCGGGCCGCCACGGGAGTCCAGGGCGAGGAACTGACGCAGCTCACGCTCCTGGGCGCGGGCCACCCGGGCCACCGCGTCTGCGTCATGGGCGCGCCGCTGGATGAGGGCGAGGGACTGCAGCACCGAGTCGTGCAGGTGCGCCGCGATCTCGGCGCGCTGGACCTGCACCGCGAACGCGGTCCGCTCCGCGTCGCGTCGGCGCAGCCAGGCCAGGACGTAGGGCATGGCCACCAGCGCCGCGCCGGCGAGCATCGCGACGGCGGCCAGCAGGGCCCGCCACAGCTCGCCCGAGCTCACGGCGCCCAGGACGATGGCCAGCACCGCCAGCAGCACGAGGGCCGTGCCGAGCACGAGGCGGACCAGTCGTCCGCTCCGCCCGGCCCGGGGCCCGCCCGCCAGGTCGAGCTGCATCCAGGCCAGGCCGAGGCCGATCACGAGGACGGCCACCGGGCCCACGAGCGCCCAGTCGACGGCGAGGCCGAGGCCGTCCGCGACGGTCAGCACGCCCACGCCGAGCACCACGGCGGCCAGCAGGACCGGCCAGCCGCCCTCGCGCACCCGCTCGAGCACCTCGGGGGCGCGACCACGCAGGGTGGGGGCGTCGGCGGCGGGAGCGCCGTCCGGGCCCTCCTCCGGCATGAGCAGCCAGAGCCACACGTACAGGGCCAGGCCCGCGCCGCCCATCAGGCTCAGCAGCGCCAGGGCCGCGCGGACACGGCCGACGGGCACCCCGAGATGCCGGGCGAGCCCCGCGGCGACGCCGGACACCGGACGGTCGGCCCCGTGCCGCATCAACGGCGGACGTGGGGCCTGCGCGGGCGCGGACGGGGTGGGCATGCCCCCATCCTGCCGCGTCGGACGGGGTGACACATCCGGGGAGGATTCCGGGAGTTCCCGGATGGGCGGGGGCCGCGGGCGGACGAGGATGGAGACATGACGAGCACACACGACCCGTTCACCGGCCCCGGCCCCCACGTCGCCCCCGACGGAGCCACTGCGGGCGAGACCGGCCCCGACGGACTGGACGCCCTGCCGGGCTGGTTGCGCCGCGCCGTCCTGGGCTGGGGCGTGCGCCGCTCGCCGGCCTCGTGGGTCGGCGGGGTGCTCGGCGGCGTGGCCGAGCGCTACCGCATCGACCCGCTGCTCGCCCGCGGCGTGTTCGTCGCCGTGTGCATGGTCTCCGCGGGCCTGGGCCTGCTGGCCTACGCGGCCGCCTGGGCCGTCCTCCCCGACGCCGACGGACGCGTGCAGTTCGGCCGCCTGCGCCGCGGGGAGTGGCAGGACGCCACCGTGGCCATCGGCGTGATCGGGGCGATCGGCGCCCTCAACCTGCTGCTCGGCGCCGGGTTCACCCTCATCGCCCCAGCCGTGGGCGGCCCCGGCTCCCTCGTGGGCCTGGGCGCGCTGGCCGTGCTCGTCTGGTGGCTCGTGACCCGTTGGGACGGCCGGGCGCAGGCCCGCGTGGCCCCGGGCCGGGCCCCCGACGCCGACCAGCCCACCCACGCCGTGCCGCGCCCGGCCTGGTACGTCGGCGGAGGCCCGGGCGAGCGGGCAGCCGAGGTCGCCGACCCGCACGGCTTCCGCCCCGAATGGATCGACCCCGCGACCGGCGCGTGGCGCGAGCCCGTCCACTCTCGCGAGCGGCGGGCCGCGGCGCGTCTGGCCGACGAGGCCCCGCGGGCGGCCACCACCCCGACCGGCTCGGGGTCCGCAGCCACGGCCGCGAAGCCGCGCCTCGGGCCGATCGCGCAGGCCGCCACCTACGTCGGGGCCGTCCTCGCCGCGCTCGCCGCCCTCGGGATCAGCCTGCTGCTCGGCGTCGGTCCGACCCCCACGCTGCTGGCCGTGCCGATGCTCGTGGCCGCGCTCGCGGTGATCGCCCCCGTCATGCTGGGCACTCTGCTCAGCGGCCGTCGTCCCGGCACCCTCGGCCCGGCGAGCGGCATCCTCGTGGGTGCGACGGCCCTCCAGGTCGCCGTCCTCGTGGCCCTCGGCTGACCCGCCGCCCGTCGCCCGTCCCCTGACGCGACGCGGCGGGCACGCCTAGGGTAGTGCCGACCCCCACGAGAACGCCCGAGAGGACCCCATGCGCGTCGGAATGCTCACCTCCGGAGGCGACTGCCCCGGCCTGAACGCCGTCATCCGCTCCGCCGTCCTGCACGGCATCAAGTCGTACGACATGGAGATGGTGGGCATCCGCAACGGATGGTCCGGCCTGATCGAGAAGGACGTCGAGGACCTGCCCCGCTCCCGCGTGCGCGGCCTGGCCCGCACCGGCGGCACCATCCTCGGCACCTCGCGCACGCACCCCTACGACGCGGAGGGCGGCGGCCCGGAGAACATGCTCCGCAACCTGCGCGAGCTGGACATCGACGCCGTCATCGCCATCGGCGGCGAGGGCACCCTGGCCGGCGCGAACCGCCTGGCCGCGGACGGGCTGCCGATCGTGGGCGTGCCCAAGACGATCGACAACGACCTGCAGGGCACCGACTACACGTTCGGCTTCGACACGGCCGTGCAGATCGCCACGGACGCCATGGACCGGCTGCGCACCACGGGCGAGTCCCACCACCGCTGCATGGTCGCCGAGGTCATGGGCCGCTACGTCGGCTGGATCGCCCTGCACTCGGGCATGGCCGCCGGCGCCCACGCGATCCTCATCCCCGAGGTCCGCACCCCGATGTCCCAGGTCGCCGAGTGGGTGCAGCAGGTCCACGACCGCGGTCGCTCCCCGCTGGTCGTGGTGGCGGAGGGCTTCGTCCCCGAGGGCCACGACGATCCGCTGGCCGAGGCCGGGGTCGAGGCGTCCGGCCGGCCGCGTCTGGGCGGCATCGGCGAGTGGGTGACCCGCGAGATCGAGGAGATGACGGGCATCGAGACGCGCAGCACCATCCTGGGCCACATCCAGCGCGGCGGCGCCCCCACCGCCACGGACCGCGTGCTCTCCACGCGCTTCGGCATGGGCGCCGTCGACCTCGTCGCCCAGCGCCGCTGGGGACAGATGGTGGCGGCCAACGGCACGGAGATCATCTCCATCCCCATGAGCGCCGCCCTCAAGGGCCTCAAGAAGGTGCCGGTCTCCCGCTACGACGAGGCGAAGATCCTGTTCGGCCGGTGAGACCCGACCACCCCGCCGTCGGCGTGCTGGCCCTCGGGCTGGCGCGTCGGCTCGGCCTGCCCGACACCGCGCTCCTGCCCGGCGACGCCCCGGCGGCGGGCGCCGAGCCGCGCCGCATCGAGGTGGCCCGGCAGGGCGTCGCCGAGGCGGAGGTGCTGGCCCTGCCCTGGGCCACCGTCGTGGCGGGGCCGGCGTGGTTCACGCGTGCCTGCCGCGGCGTGCCCGCCGAGGCGCTGGGCGTGGAGTCGGCCCTGCTGCGGACGGCGGTGCGGGCCGCCGCCGGGGAGGCGGTGCGCTCGCGTGGCGAGTTCACGCTCTACGCGGCCGAGGAACCGCCGCCGGTCGACCCCTCGCGCACCGTCGCCGTGTCCGACGACCCCGCCCACGTCCACGCCGTGTCCGCGCAAGCCCCCGCAGACGACGTGGCCGAGGCGGGTGTCCCCTCCTGGGAGTCCTCGGTCGCGCTCGTTCCCGACGACGGCGCGGGACGGGCGATCGAAGCCGCGGTGGCGGCGGCGGGGCATCGCGTGACGGGCGGCGTGCTGGCCTCGCTGGGCACCCTCACCCCACCGCGGCTGCGCGGTCGTGGGCTCGGCCGCTACGCGGTGGCCGTGGCGATGGACCGGGCGGCGCTGGAGGGGCTGCTGCCGTTCGCCGAGGTGCCGGCGGGCCACACAGCCGCGCACCACGTGGCGATCGCCGTCGGGCTGGAGGCGGCGGGCACGCGGACCGTCCTCGCGCTGGACTGAGCCGGCGAGTCGGTCAGCGCAGGCGGCCCACGCCGCGCGGTCGGCCGACGACCTGCCCGGCGTCCGGGGACACGAGCGGCTCCTGGCTCGCGGCGATCCAGCCGCCCTCGGCGGCACCGTCCTCGCCGGGAGCGTCCTCGCGGACCAGCAGCTCGGCGTCCACGGGCACCGTGCGCTTGAGCAGCGCCAGGGCGACGGCGCCCGCCTCATGGTGCTGGGCCGCGGCGGTGACCGTCCCCACCGGACGGGCGGCGGCGCGGGCCTCGGGCGTGTCCTCGGCCGGCCGGAGGATCACGGGGGCACCGTGCTCGGGGAGCGCGTGGACGGAGCCGTCCAGGAGCAGGCGGGTGAGGCGGCGGGGCGGGCGGCCCAGGTTGTGCACGCGCGCCACGGTCTCCTGACCGCGGTAGCAGCCCTTCTCGAGGTGCACGGCGGTGCGCAGCAGGTCCAGCTCGTGCGGGATCGCGCGGTCGTCCACGTCGAGGGCCCGGCGGGGGCGGCCGGCCTCGATGCGCAGCGCCTCGGCCGCCGTCGTGCCCGCCAGGGACCAGCCCGCGAGCACGCCCGTGCCGAGCGCGCGGACGGTGGCCTCGAGGTCGGCCCGGGTGACGAGGTACTCGCGCCAGGACCAGTCCGCACCCGGGTGGGTCGCCGGATCCGGATCGGCCGTGTAGGCCCAGCCGCCCGCCCCGACGCGCGGCCACGGGTCCAGCCACACGGTGCGGTCCTCCCAGCCGGGCACGGGCGCGGTGGCGCCCACGACGGCGACCGCCCCGGTGTGGTCCCGCAGCGTGACGTCGTGGGAGAAGCGCATCGAGGTGAGCCACGCGGCCAGGCCCGGGCCGTCCTCGCGGTCCGTGACGAGCCAGGCCGCGGCGCCGTCCTCGAGCAGGTGGGCGGCGTGCTCGATCCGCCCCTGCACGTCGAGGAAGAGGATCTCGGTGCTCGTGCCGGGGGGCAGCGTCTCGACGTGCTGCGTGCCGAGCGTGTGCAGCCAGCTCAGCCGGTCCGGGCCGGACACGGAGAGCACGGCCCGGTGGGAGAGGTCGACCAGGGCGCGGCCCCGGGCGAGGGCGCGCTGCTCTGGCAGGGGGCGACCGTAGTGCGCGGCGACGCCGGCGTCCGGGCCGCGGCCCTCGACGGCGCCGCCGGCCGGCCCCTGCGGCTCGGCCACGGCCAGGTCCAGCAGCGGGCTGCGGGAGGCCGTCACGACTGCTCCCCGCGAGCCCCGCGAGGACGCTCGGCCCCCGGGGCGAGCCGACCCTCGGCCGCGCTCGGCATGCGGTCCAGGATGGCGGAGGCGTGCGCCTCGAGCTCGGCGCCCGCGGCGTCCGCGACGTCCCAGCGCCAGAACAGCTGCCCGTTCACGAGACCGGCCATGCGGGTGGCCCGGTGGTACGGGCCGGCGGCGGAGCCGCGCAGGACCGCGTCCGTGGCCAGCTGAAGCTGCGGGCCCTTGATGCGGCCGTAGTACAGCTCGGACAGCGAGCCCGGATGCGTGATGGTGGCGGTCAGGCCGAAGCCCTCGTCACCGGCGCGCAGCCGCTCGACGTCCTCGGCGGAGCGGAACGCGGGGACGATGTCCGCCGGGCGCATGCCGGGGCCGACGTCGCCGTCGCGCCGCGCCCGGTCCACCTGCCAGAAGCCGGACTCCACGGTCAGCGGACGCAGCAGCGTGCCGTCCGCCTCGCACAGCCACGACTCCGCGCGGTACTCGACGAACGGCAGACCGTGCTCGGTGAAGTCCACCCGCTGGTAGAAGATCTCGGTGCCGGCGGAGCCGTCGCCGAGGCGGCCCTGGCCCTCCCAGCTGCCGATGAGCCAGGACAGGGGCGCGAGCTCGGGGGTGAGGTCGTACGGGAGTTCAGTCGCCATGGCAGATCACGGCGCGGCCCGACAGCGGGCCGCGCGTCCTCAGCGCTGGCCCTTGAAGAGGCCGCTGATGACGACCGCGGCGACGGCGGCCATCCCCAGGCCGGCCAGGACCACGAGGGCCAGGTAGAAGATCTCGAGCGCAAGAAGGGTATCCATGCGGGACATCCTACCGAGCGGGCCCGACCTGTCAGGCCAGGAAGCCCACCATGACGTGCGCCACCACGCCGGCCGCGCCCACGGGCGCCAACGCGAGGGCGTAACCCGCCCGGCGCGGGCGCAGGGTGGTGCCCACCGGCCGGTCCTCGGGTCGCGGCCGCGACGACGGCGCCGTGGCGGCGGTCAGGGACACCAGCACGGCCACCGCGAGCGCCGCGGCCGTGACGGCCGGCCGGTCCCGGGCGCCCACGCCGGCCAGCGCCGAGACGGGCCAGGCGAGCACCGTGCCGAGGGGGATGACGACGAGCGCCAGGACTCCCGGCCGGCCCTGCATCCACGGGGTGAGGCCGACGAGGGAGACCGCGGCCACCGTGACCGCCAGCGTGATGACCAGCCCGGCGACCGCAGGGGTGTCGCTCCAGCGTGAGACGGCCACCCAGCACGCCGTCACGACGGCCATGAACGCCCCGCCCATCGTGGCGACGGTGGACTCGAGGCGCAGCGGCCGGCCGGTCCCGCGCACCAGCTGGACGACGAACGAGGCCATGGTGCTCCAGGCGACGACGACGGCGAGCGGCTCGAAGAGCGTCCAGGCCCCGCTGTGGCCGTCCTCGAGCGGCGGCCACAGCAGCATGAGCAGCACCGCGATGCCCCCGGCGACGGCCAGGGTGACGCTGAGCGAGAGGCGCGCGGGCGCCCCCATCTGCCGCGGCCAGCCCCAGGCGATGACCAGGATCACGACGGCGGCGGCGAGGGCGGCGGGGACCGGGCCCAGCAACGCGGCACCGCCCAGGACGAGGGCGGCGACGGCCGCACTCAGGGCCATGGACAAGCGCATCACCTGCCCCATCCTGCCAGGTGCGCACCGGCTGGGCCCTGGGCGGGCGACGGCGGGGCGCACCTCGCGGGCCACCGTCCTCCTTCCGTAGGGTGGCCGGCATGGCCGAACACCCCACCCCCACGACCTCCGACGCCGACGGCATGCCGCGCGTCGTCACCCCGCGCCCGGAGGAGGCGAGCGCCGTCCTGGACCTGGCCGACCGTGCCGGGGCGGCGGACGGCCATCCCCCGCTCTCGGACCAGACGCGCGTGCTGCTCGCCCGCGGCGGGCAGCTCTGGTGGGGGGCCACCCGGGGCACGGACGGGGCGATCGACGGGGCGGCCGTGCTCGTGCCGGAGGGCGCGGCGGCCGTGCTCGAGCTCGTCGTCGATCCGACCGCACGCCGCACCGGACGGGGGACCGTCCTGGCCGACGCCGCGGCCGCCGCGGTCCGGGACCTGGCGCGGGAGGCGACCACGAGCGTCTGGGCCCACGGCATGCTCCCGGGGGCGGTCCGGCTCGCCCGGCGGCACGGCCTCGAGCCCGTCCGCGAGCTGCGCCGGATGCGCCTGTCGCACGCGGCGCTCGCCGCCCTGCCGGAGGTGCGGCTCGCCGACGGGGTGGCCCTGCGCGGCTTCGTCCCCGGCCAGGACGAGCAGGCCTGGCTGGACGTGAACGCCGCCGCCTTCGCGGACCACCCCGAACAGGGCAGCCTGACCCGCGCCGACCTCGACGACCGCATGGCGGAGGACTGGTTCGACGCCGACGGCCTCCTGCTCGCCGCCCGCGAGGCGGACGGGCGGCTGCTCGGCTTCCACTGGACGAAGGTGGAGCCGGATGCCGGAGCCGACGGCCCGCGCGTCGGGGAGGTGTACGCCGTGGGCGTCTCCCCCGACGCCCAGGGCCTCGGCCTCGGTCGGGCCCTGACGCTGGCGGGGCTGCACCGGATGGCGGAACAGGGAGTCGACGTCGTGGACCTGTACGTGGACGCGGACAACACGGCCGCCGTCGCGCTCTACGCGTCCCTCGGCTTCGAGCTGTTCGCCGCCGACGCCCAGTACCGCCGCCCCTGAGACCCTCGGGCGGGGGCCGGCCGGGCACATCCCGGCGGCCTCGTATCCTGGTGTGGCCGGCCCCCGCGGGGTCGGCCACGCCCCGTGCCCTGCCCCAGCAGTCGTCGCGGCCGCCGCACCCCGAGAGGAACCCGCCCCATGCCCTCGTCCCACGCCGACCGCGTCGCCCGCTGGTCCACGGAGGACCGTGTCTCGGAAGGCCCCCGCGCCGAGGTGCTGGCCGCCGGCATGCTGCCGTGGCGCCGCGTGCCCGGCGGCCTCGAGGTGATGGTGATCCACCGGCCCCGCTACGACGACTGGTCGTGGCCCAAGGGCAAGCTCGATCCGGGTGAGACCCTGCCGGAGTGCGCGGTGCGCGAGCTGCGCGAGGAGGTCGGCCTCGAGCTGCGGCCGGGCATCCCGCTGTGCGTGACGGCGTACGAGGTGCCCGGCAAGCGGGGCGCACGTCAGAGCAAGGAGGTCTGGTACTGGGCCGCCGAGGTCGACGGCCAGCGCGCCCTCCCCGACGGCGACGAGGTGGACGAGGTCCGCTGGGTCGGGCCGGACGAGGCCCGGCGGCTGCTGACGAACGACTCGGATCACGAACCGCTCGACCTGCTGCTGCGTGCCGCCTCCCGGGGGCGCCTGCGGACCGTGCCGCTGCTGGTGCTGCGCCACGCCAAGGCCAAGCCCCGCTCCTCGTGGTCCCGCGCCGAGCAGGAGCGCCCGCTGGCGGCGACGGGCCGGCGGCAGGCGCTCGCCGTCGAGGGCCTCGTGTCGGCCTGGCGGCCGGAGCGGCTGGTCTCCTCCCCGTGGCGCCGCTGCGTGGAGACGCTGGCCCCGCTCGTGAAGTCCAGCCGGCTGCCGCTGAAGACCAAGGGCGCGTTCACGGAGACCACGGCCCGGGAGAAGCCCAAGAAGACCCGCAAGGTGATGGCCGAGCTCATGGGCCGCTCCCGGCCGCTGGTCGTGTGCACGCACCGGCCGGTGCTGCCGACCCTGTTCGAGGTGGTCGAGGACGCGGCCGCCGGCCAGGCGGACCGCGTGCTGCGGGCCCTGCCGACCGAGGATCCGTGGCTGCGGCCCGGCGCTGTGCTGGTGGCGCACCGCGCGCTCGACCTCGACGGCGACGTGGTGGCCGTCGAGGTCTACGACCCCTGGGACGACTGAGCCGCCCGCGCCGGCCTCGGCCCGCACGACCGGGCCACCGTTGAGCGGGCCCGCCCCCGGCCCTAGGCTCGGGTCATGGAGAACACCGCCGCCCAGAGCCAGCCCGAGAAGATCGTCCACGAGCGCCTCACGGTGACCCGGGACCCGGACCGTCAGCGCTTCGAGCTGCGCCAGGACGGGACCTTCATCGGGTTCCTCGGCTACGACCAGGAGACCGTGCGCGGCGCGGACGGCGAGGACACCGTGGTCCTGCGCCTGCAGCACACCATCATCGACGAGCAGTTCGGCCGCCGCGGTTATGCCCGCGCCCTCGTGACCATGGTCCTGGACCGGCTGCGCGCGGAGGGTGACCGGATCGTGCCCGAGTGCTCCTACGTGGAGGACTACCTGCGCCGCTACCCCGAGTACCAGGACATGGTCTTCCACGGCTGACCGGGGGCGGGGCCCTGCCCTGCCGGTACCCGCCTCCGCCGGGCCGTCGACGACGCTCAGCGCGTCCGCTCGGATCGCTAGAGTGGGCCGGGTGAGCATCCCCACCCCCTACGAGGACCTCCTCGCCGACGTGATGGCCCACGGGGCCGTCAAGACGGACCGGACCGGCACGGGCACGCGCAGCGTGTTCGGCCGCCAGCTGCGCTTCGACCTGGCCGAGTCCTTCCCGCTGATCACGACCAAGCGCGTGCACTTCAAGTCGGTCGCGCTCGAGCTGCTGTGGTTCCTGCGCGGGGACTCGAACGTGCGGTGGCTCCAGGAGCGCGGCGTGCGGATCTGGAACGAGTGGGCGGACGAGGACGGCGAGCTCGGCCCCGTCTACGGCGTGCAGTGGCGCTCGTGGCCCACCCCGGACGGGGGCCACATCGACCAGATCGCCAAGGTCGTGGAGCAGATCCGGACGAACCCCGACTCGCGCCGGCACATCGTCACCGCGTGGAACCCCGCCGAGGTGGACGAGATGGCGTTGCCGCCGTGCCACGCGCTGTTCCAGTTCTACGTCTCCCCCGGTCAGGACGGCGCCCCCGGGCGGCTCTCATGCCAGCTCTACCAGCGCTCGGCGGACCTGTTCCTCGGCGTGCCGTTCAACATCGCCTCGTACGCGCTGCTCACGGTGATGGTCGCGCAGCAGACCGGGCTGACTCCCGGCGAGTTCGTGTGGACCGGCGGGGACGTGCACATCTACGCGAACCACGAGGAGCAGGTGCGCGAGCAGCTCTCCCGCGAGCCGTACCCGTACCCGCGGCTGCGGCTGCGGCGCACCCCCGCGTCGATCTTCGACTACGACTACGAGGACTTCGAGGTCCTCGACTACCGTCACCACCCCACCATCACGGCGCCGATCGCCGTCTGAGCCGAGGATGCGCAGCGACCCCATGAGCCGGGCCACCCGTCCCACCGAGCCCGTGATCGCCATGATCTGGGCCCAGACCCCCGAGCGCGTCATCGGTCGCGACGGCACCATGCCGTGGCACGTCCCGGAGGACCTCGCGCACTTCCGGGCCCACACGCACGGCCACCCCGTGATCATGGGCCGGCGCACGTGGGAGTCGTTCCCGGCGCGCTTCCGCCCGCTGCCCGGGCGCACGAACATCGTGGTCTCCCGCACCCTGACGGCCACCGAGGAGGCCGGCGCGGAGCTGCGGGCCGCGGGCGCCGTCGTCGTGCCGGACTTCGGGGCGGCCCTGGCCGCCGCGGCCGAGGCCGACGGCTGTGACACCGTGTGGGTGATCGGCGGGGCGACGCTCTACGAGCAGGCCCTCGACGTGGCCTCGCGCGCCGAGGTGACCGTGATCGACGCCGACGTCGACGGCGACACGCACGCCCCGCTGCTCGACGCCCGCTGGCGGCGCACCGCCGTCGAGCCCGCCCCCGACGCGTGGCTGGACTCCGCCTCCGGCCCGCGCCACCGCTTCGAACGATGGGAACGCGACTGACATGGCCCCGACCGACTCCGACCAGCGTCTGCTCTCCCCGCAGGCGGTCTCGTTCCTCGCGCTCGTCGTCCTGCCCGTGCTGGCGTTCGTGTGCGCCGTGTTCGGGCTGATCCTCGTGCTGCAGGGCAAGACCATCGCCGGGCTGGTGTTCCTGCTCGTGCTGACCCAGGTGTTCGCCGTGGGCGGTCTCATCGCGTGGAACAAGCGGAAGCGCGCGCAGCAGGGCCGCTAGCCTGGAGGGCATGACTTCCGCTGCCCCCGCATCTGTGAACGCCCCCGACGCGGCCGCCGTGCCCACCGTGGGCCTGGTCGGCTGGCGCGGCATGGTGGGGTCCGTCCTCCTGCAGCGCATGGCCGAGGAGGGCGACTTCGCCCGTATCCATCCCGTCTTCTTCTCCACGTCCAACGCCGGCGGTCCCGCGCCCGTGCTCGAGGGCATGGCCGGTGACCCGGGCGTGCTCCAGGACGCGTACGACGTGGACGCGCTCAAGGCCCTGCCCGTGATCCTCACCGCGCAGGGCGGGGACTACACGCAGGCCGTGTACCCGAAGCTGCGCGCCGCCGGCTGGGACGGCATCTGGATCGACGCCGCCTCCACCCTGCGCATGGCGGACACCTCCGTGATCGCACTGGACCCCGTGAACCGCGGCGTGATCGACGCCGCCCTGGCGAACGGGACGAAGGACTTCATCGGCGGCAACTGCACCGTCTCCTGCATGCTCATGGGCCTCGGTGGCCTGTTCAAGGCGGGCCTGGTCGAGTGGGGCACCGCCATGACCTACCAGGCGGCCTCCGGCGGCGGTGCCCGGCACATGCGCGAGCTGCTCATCCAGTACGCCGAGCTGGGCGGCGCGGTGCGGGCCGAGCTGGCCGATCCGGCGTCGGCGATCCTCGAGATCGACCGCAAGGTGATCGAGCTGCAGCGCGACGGCCTGGACTCGACGCAGTTCGGCGTGCCGCTGGGCGGCTCGCTGATCCCCTGGATCGACTCCGACCTGGGCGACGGCGTCTCCCGCGAGGAGCGCAAGGCCTACGACGAGACCAACAAGGTGCTCGGACTGACCGGGGCGGACCGGATCCCGTTCGACTCGCTGTGCGTGCGGATCGGCGCCATGCGCTCCCACTCGCAGGCCCTCACCCTCAAGCTCACCCGGGACGTGCCGCTGGACGAGGTCGAGCAGATCATCGCCGCGGACAACGAGTGGGTGCAGGTGGTGCCGAACACCAAGGAGGCCACGGTCACCGACCTGACCCCGATCGCCGCGACCGGCACCCTGCAGATCCCCGTCGGCCGGCTGCGCAAGCTCAACATGGGTCCCGAGTACCTGTCGGCGTTCACCGTCGGCGACCAGCTGCTGTGGGGTGCGGCCGAGCCCGTGCGCCGCATGCTGATGATCGCCACCGGCAACCTCTGAGCCGCGACGCCGGCGCGGCGGCGCGCACCCGGCCCAGCCCCGGCCCCCGTACCCGGCCCCCCGCCCCCGGCCCCCGTTTTCGTTCGGGAAACGGCGGGTGTTCGGTCGTTGTCGTTCGGGAAACGGCGCCCGCCCCGCCAAGGGGCGCCGTTTCCCGAACGAAAGCACTCCTGAGGGCGCCGTTTCCCGAACGAAAGTGAGGGGTCAGAGGCTGGTGCCGATGATCATCGGCTCGGGGTGCAGCTCGACGCCGAAGCGTTCGCGCACGCCGTCGCGCACGGTGCGCGCGACCGTCAGGACGTCCTCGGTGGTCGCGTCGCCGCGGTTGGTCATGGCGAGGGTGTGCTTCGTGGACACCGACGCGCGGCCCCCGGCCAGGCCGGTGCCGTCGGCTCCGCGGCCGTCCGGCCCGCCCTCGCGGGGGGCGACCTCGGGCAGCCCGAAGCCCTTCGCGAAGCCCGCGCGATCGATCAGCCAGGCCGCCGAGAGCTTCACGAGCGGCGTCCCGTCCTCGGCCTGGCCGGCGGCGAACGCCGGGGCGCCGTCGGGCAGGGAGGCCCGCACGGACGCGGGCACGATCGGGTTTGTGAAGTAGCTGCCCGTGGACCACGTGTCCGGGTCCGCCGGATCGGACACCATCCCCTTGGCGGCGCGCAGGGCCAGCACCTCGCGGCGGACCACCGCGAGCGGGGCATGGGCGCCCTCCTCGACGTCGAGCGCGGCCGCCAGCTGCCCGTAGCGGACCGGCGCCGTCGGCTCGGCGTCGGAGGAGGCGCGACGCAGCCGCAGGTCGATCGAGAGCACGATCCACCGGGGACTCGGCGCGCCGGTCTCCAGCATGGAGCGCTTGATCACGGAGTCGCGGTAGCCGAAGCGCAGGTCCGCGGGCGTCAGCTCGACGACGTCGCCCGCCTCCCGGTCCCACGCGCGCAGGGCGACGAGCACCTGCGAGACGTCCGCGCCGTACGCGCCGACGTTCTGCACGGGCGTCGCGCCGGCCGAGCCCGGGATGCCCGAGAGCGCCTCGATCCCGCCGAGCCCGTGCGCCACGGTCCATGCGACGGCGTCGTCCCACGGATGGCCCGCCGCGACCCGCACGACGACGGCCTCCCCCTCGTGGTCCGCGAGCCGGGCCCCGTCGCCGACGGGCGGCGCCTCACCCTCGCCGGGCACCGGCCCGTCCAGCACCCCGATGCCCTCGAAGGCCAGCCGCACGACGGTGCCGGGGAAGCCGGAGTCCGCCATGAGGGTGTTGGAACCGCCGCCGAGGACGAACAGGGGCTCGCCCGCCGCGTCGGCGGCGCGCACGGCCTCGATCGCCTCAGCCTCGGTGCGCGCGGTGACCCACGCGCGCGCGGGCCCGCCGACGCGGGTGGTGGTGTGGTCCGCCAGCCGCTCGCTCACGCGCTCTCCCCCGCGGGGTCGGCCAGGCGCACCACGGCCTGCGCCTTGGTCAGCACGCGCGGCTTCGCCGCGTCCGGGTTGGTGACGTTCAGGTCGATCCGCACCGTCCCGGCAGCCTCGTCCACGGCGCCGACCGTGCCGACGACCTCGAGCGTGGCACCGGGGACGGGCGCGCCGTCGTCGTCCGTGCGGACCGTGGTGTCCGCGACGGGCACCATGCCGGTGAAGCGGGTCTGGTAGTCGACGACGGCGCCCGGGTCGCCCGCCCAGTCCGAGACGAGCTGCACGGCCGCGCCCATGGTGAGCATCCCGTGGGCGATGACGCCGGGCAGGCCGACGTGCTCGGCGAACGTCGGGGACCAGTGGATCGGGTTGCGGTCGCCGGAGGCACCCGCGTAGGCGACGAGGTCAGCGCGGGTGAACGTGACGGTGCGCGTGCCGACCACCTCGCCCCGGGCGAGGTCGGACAGGCGGGGGGCGGTGCTCATCAGGACTCCTCTCCCCGGACCAGCAGGGTGGACGTGACGGTGGAGACGGGTGCGCCGTCCAGATCCGCGATCTCTGTGACGGTGGTGACCATGCGGTTGCCGCCGAGGGACTTCACGGCCTCGACCCGCACGGTCGCCACGACCTCGTCCCCGGCCACCAGCGGGCGGTGGTGGACGAAGCGCTCGTCCGCGTGGACCACGCGCGAGAAGTCGATGCCCAGCTCGGGATCGGCGACGACGGCGGCCTCGGCGCGCTGGGCGATGACGACGGCGAAGGTCGGGGGGGCGACCAGGTCGGCGTGTCCCAGGGCCCGGGCGGCCGCGACGTCGTGGTGCGCGGGATGCTGGGCCTGCACGGCCTCGGCGAAGCCGCGGACCGCCTCACGACCGACCTGGAAGGGGGGCGCGGGCGGATAGCTCCGCCCGGCGACGTCGGGGTTCACGCTCAACTCGGGCCTCCTGCGGGACGGTTCTCGACTGCCGTCCAGCCTAACGGCCGGGGCGCCGCTCCCCCTGCCGGCGGGCGGCCTGGCGGAAGCGCACGAGCTGAGCGGACAGGTGAACGGCGACGCCCGCGCCGAGCACGCCCAGGGCGGTCCCGGAGACGGCGAGGCGTCCGGTGGTGCCGCCGACGACCGCCAGCACGATGCCCACGAGGAACAGCGCGGAGCCGGTCAGCACGAGGGTCCGGTACAGCCGGGAGCCGTGCTCCCACGGGGAGACGAAGCCGCGGGGCGCGGCGGTGCCGCGGGTGGGCTGGTGGGCGGGGCGACGCGTGGACATGCCCGCCAGGCTACCGGGGCGACGGACGGGCCCCGGAACGCGAAAGGACCCGGCCCCTCCGAGGAGGTGACCGGGTCCGTCCGATTCCGTAGCGGCGGGGGGACTCGATCCCCCGACCTCACGATTATGAGTCGTGCGCTCTAACCAGCTGAGCTACGCCGCCACGACACGAGAACGCCCGCACTCACGGTTTTCACGCCGCGAGGGCGGGCTCTCATGTCAGAGCCCCGACCGGGAATCGATCCCGGGACCTCCATCTTACCAAGATGGCGCTCTACCACTGAGCTATCGGGGCAACGAGGTGAGACTCTACCAGGGCCCCGGGGCCGATGCAAAATCGGCCCCGGTCACGGCCTCCGGCGGGGTCGGCACCCCGGCGGAATCAGCGGCGGGCGCCCCGATCCGAGCGCTCCTGGGCGCCCCAGCGGGGCTTGCGGCCGCCGGGGCGTCCCCTGCGGTCGCCACGGAAGCTGCGGTCGTCCCGGTCCTTGCGGAAGCCGCCACGATCCTCGCGGGAGCCGCGGTCGTCCCGGTCCTTGCGGTACCCGCCGCGCTGGCCGCCGTCGCGGTCCCCGCGGAAGCCGCCGCGCTCGCCGCGCTCGCCGCGGTCCTTGCGGAAGCCGCCGCGGTCCTCGCCGTCGCGCTCGGCGCGGGTCGGGCGACCGGTGTCCTTGCGCAGGCCGAGGCGACGGCCGTTGATCTCCGCGTTGGCCGCGGCCTCGAGCTGGGCCGAGGTCAGGTCCGCCGGCAGCTCGACGAGCGAGTGGTTGCCGCGCAGGTCGATCGCGCCGATGGCGGAGGCGGGCAGGCCCACCTCGTTCGCCAGCGCGCCCACGATGTTGCCCGGCCGCACGCGGTCCTGGTGGCCGACGGCGATCCAGTACGTCGCGTTGCCGGCCGCGGGCTCCCGGGCCGGGCCACGCGAGCCGCGGCCGTCACTCGTGCCGCGCTCACGGCCGCCGTCGCGCCCACCCTCGCGGCCGCCGTCGCGGTCCTTGCGGCCGCGGGCGCCGCCGAACGGGATCTCCTGCTCGCGGGCCAGCAGCGGGCGGCCGCCCTGGGCCATCATGCCCAGTGCGGCGGCCACGCGCGCCGGCTCGGCCTCGTGCTCGTCGACGTACGCGGCGACGATCTCACCGAACACCGCCAGCTCCTCCTCCGAGGCGCGCTCGAGGGTGCGGGTGATGCCGTCGGCGAAGCGGCGCTTGCGGGCCGCGTTGACGTCGGCGACGGAGGGCACGGCCATCTCCTCGACCTGCTGGCGGGTGGTCCGCTCGATCTGCTTGAGCAGGAAGCGCTCACGCGGGGTCATGAAGAGCACGGCGTCGCCCTGTCGGCCGGCGCGGCCGGTGCGGCCGATGCGGTGCACGTAGGACTCGGCGTCCTGCGGGATGTCGTAGTTGACCACGTGCGAGATGCGCTCGACGTCCAGGCCGCGGGCGGCGACGTCGGTGGCCACGAGGATGTCCACGCGGCCGGCCTTCAGGTCCTCGACGGTCTTCTCGCGCTGCTTCTGGGCGATGTCGCCGGAGATGGCCACGGCCTTGAACCCGGCGCGCGTGAGCTTCTGGGCGAGCTCCTCGGTGCCGGCACGGGTGCGCACGAAGGCGATGACGCCGTCGTGCTCCTCGGTCTCGAGGATCCGGCTCAGGGCCTCGAACTTCCACTGGTGGCCCACCTGGAGGTAGCGCTGGCGGATGGTGGCGGACGTCGTCGACTGACGGGCGACGGCCACCTCCTCCGGGGCGTTCAGGTACTGGGCGGAGATGCGGCGGATGGCCGGGGGCATGGTGGCGGAGAACAGGGCGGTCTGCTTCGTGTCCGGGGTGGAGGCGAGGATGCGGTCCACCTCCTCCGCGAAGCCCATGCGCAGCATCTCGTCCGCCTCGTCCAGCACGAGGGTCTGCAGGTCGGAGAGGTCCAGCGAGCCGCGCTCGAGATGGTCGATCACGCGGCCCGGCGTGCCGACGACGACCTGCGCGCCCCGGCGCAGTCCGGCCAGCTGCGGGCCGTACGGGGAGCCACCGTAGACGGCGAGCACGGAGACGTCGTCGAGGTGCTTGGCGTAGCTGTCGAAGGCGTCGGCCACCTGGAGGGCGAGCTCGCGGGTCGGGGCGAGCGCGAGCACCTGCGGGGTGTCCGCGCGCCCGGTCACGTCCGTGGTCTCGGCGAGGCGGGACAGGGCCGGCAGCGCGAACGCGCCGGTCTTGCCGGTGCCGGTCTGGGCCAGGCCCACGACGTCGCGGCCGTCCAGCAGCAGCGGGATGGTCGCCTCCTGGATCGGCGAGGGGCGGGTGTAGCCCAGGTCCTCGACGGCGGCCAGCACGCGGGCGTCCAGGCCGAGGTCCAGGAAGGTGGGGCCGGCGGGCCCGGCCGGGGCCTCGGGGGCGGCGGGCTCGGCGGCGTCGACCTGCGGGACGGTCCCGGTGGCCTCCTGCTCCGCCTCGGCGAGCTCGGGGGCGACCTCGGCGGTGGTCTGGGGATCGAGGATGTCGGACATGGGTCCTCCTGTGGGGATGCGCGGGCGCACGCCGGAGGACGTCGGTCGCGGGTCGACGTCGTGGGGCGCAGGGGCCAGCTGGGTCAGATGATTCCGTCCACCCGGCAGCCCCCGAGGGCCACGACGTTCGTGACCCGCACACACATCTGCACAGACATCTGCAGTCCGGCGTGGCACACGCGTCCACGCTCATTCATCACAGGGGGAGAGACCGGATCCGGTCCGCCCAGTCTACGCCACCGGATCCCGGGCCGGGCTGTGCCCTCGGACACCCCGGCCGCGCACCGGCCGGGGCGATAGGCTCGGCAGGTGCCCCAGAACAGCGAAGACCGCCCCCTCGCCCGCGGGCTCGGCCGGGCCGCCGGCCGTGCCGCCCAGTCCTTCCGGGAGAATCAGCGGGCCGACGACGCACGGCTGCGCGCCGAGCGCGCCCGCCTCACCGCCGAGGACGAGGAGCGCCTGGAACGGCGCCGCGCGGACCGCGAGCGCGACCTGGTCGCGCGGGACGCGGCCGAGTCCGATGCCGGCCTCGTCCACCCGCTCCTGAAGGTCGCGCGCCTCTACTGGCTCGCGGTCACCGTGGTGCTGGTCGGCATCGCGGGCGCGTTCCTCTGGAACGGGGCCCGCGCACAGGACAGCGGCGAGCCCGTCATCGATCCGCTCACCGGCATGGAGTCGGTGGGCGTGCTGGGCGGCGCGACGGGGCAGTTCACGATGGGCACCGCCGTCGCCCTGCTGGCCGCGGCGTCCCTGTGGGGCTGGATCGGTCTGCTGCGCCGCCGTCGTTCGGCGATCGGGACCCTGACGTTCATCGCCGTCCTGCTGGCCGCCCCCGCGTTCCTGCGGGCCAACGGCCTGCTGATCATCCTCGCCGTCGTGATGCTCCTGGGCGCCGCGCTCGTCTGGCTGCCGCCCGTGCGCTCGCGCGTGCGGCGCTGAGCCCGCGCGTCCCGCCCCCGCCGCCGGGCGGCGGCGCCGCTCAGTCCTCCACGGGACGGGCGGAGGCGACGACGGGCCGGGCCGTGGCGAGGTCGTACTCCATGACCTGACGGCCGCCGATCCACACGCGCAGGGCCCGCTGCATGACATCGAGCGGGTCGCCGGACCAGAGCACCAGGTCGGCATCCTTGCCCACCTCGAGGGAGCCGATGCGGTCGTCCAGCCCGAGCACGCGCGCGGGATGCAGGGTGATGGCGCGCAGGGCGGTCTCCCGGTCCAGGCCCTCCTTCACCGACAGCGCCGCCTGGTAGACGAGGAAGTCGATGGGCACCACCGGGTGGTCGGTGATGATGCTGATCTCGACGCCGGCCCGCGCCAGACGGCCCGGGTTGCGCATCGAGCGGCCCCGCAGCTCCGGCTTGGACTTGGTGGTGAACAGCGGGCCGATCAGCACCGGCACGCCGCGGGCCGCGAGCTGGTCGGCCAGCGGGTGCGCCTCGGTGCCGTGGTCCAGGACGAGGTCGTAGCCGAACTCGTCGGCCAGGCGCAGGGCGGTGGCGACGTCGTCGGTGCGGTGGCAGTGCTGGCGCCAGGGGATCGTGCGCTCCAGGACGAGGGCGAGGGCGTCGAGGTGGGGGTCGCGGGTGAAGGGCTTGTCCTCGCGCTCGGCCTCCGCGCGGCGGGCCATGTAGCCCTGCGCCCGCAGGAACGCCTCGCGGATCACGAGGGCGGTGCCCAGCCGCGTGGACGGGGTGCGGCCCTTCTCCTTGTAGACGTTCTTGGGGTTCTCGCCGAGGGCGGACTTCACGCCCGAGGGACTGCGCAGCACCATCTCGTCCACGGTGCGTCCGTGGGTGTGCAGCGCCACCGCCTGGCCGCCGATCGGGTTGCCCGAGCCGGGGTTCACGTTCACGGTGGTCACCCCGCCGGCCAGGGCGTCCTTCCAGCCCGGCTCGTTCGGGTCGACGGCGTCGATCGCCCGCACCCCGGCCATCACCGGGTCCGTCATCTCGTTGACGTCCGCGGTCGCACCGACCTCGCCCTCGGCGTGCATGCCGAGGTGGACGTGGGCGTCCACGAAGCCGGGCAGCAGCCAGCGCCCCTCGCAGTCCACCACCTCGGCGCCGTCGGGCGCCTCGACGTCGGGGCCGAGCGCGGTGATGCGGCCGTCCTCGACGAGCAGGGTGCCGTCGAACGGCTCGGCGGCGATGGGGACGACATGGGCGTTGACGAAGGCGGTGAGGGTCATGCCCGTCACACTACGCCGCCGGGTGCTCCCCACCCGTGCGCTAGGGCATGTCTGACAATCGTTTGGACCATGCGATCACAGCATTCAGGACCACAGCGGACCGGTAGACGATCGCGTACTTGTCATACCGGGTCGCCAGG